>CAUZRA010000107.1:0-5494 GCA_963582035.1 Vicinamibacteria bacterium
TTGATATTGCTAGGGTGAAACTTGAAGATATCGTAACGCTTTTCCCTGAGCTACAAGTTCTTGAAGTTCCTTACCTGATTGAGTCCGCGAGGGTGGCGGAATTGGTTTTCACTGGTACGTTTTTTTCGAGAATGCGCGACGCCATTCTTGATCGGACCGGACTCCGGCTGATGGCCGTATCCAACATTGGCGGCTGGCGCCACATCGCAAATGATGTGCGTGAGTTGCGGTCGCCTGAAGATCTTAAGGGATTGCAGTTCCAGACGGCCAATGTACCAGTTCATATAGAGACGACTCGGGCGTTGGGTGCTAGTCCAACCGGAGTATCAGGAAACACGCTCATTCTCAATGACTCGGCGGTGGAACTGTCGCAAGGTATGCGCACTGGCATTATCGATTTACTGAAGCGCGTCCCGGAGACCCGACCGACTTTTCTGACGGTGGACCGACATACCTACATCATTGGGTTATGGCTCATGAATGAACGTTCGTATCGTCTGATGCCACTAGACCTCCAGCAGATCGTGCAGCTTGGATTTGATGAATTACGACGGATCACACTGTCATTTCCAGACAGTCGTGAAGCTGAAGCGCTTGATGTGTTCAGGGCGGACGGTGGACAGGTCTACGTACCGACTGCAGACGAACAGCGGGCATTTGTGACGGCTGCCGGGCGCGTTTCGACTTGGTTTATGGACGCTTATGGCTATGAGTGGCTCGTTTGGTTAGAAGGAGCGATTGCAGAAGCTGAGCGTGAACTGTCTTCGTCATCTCGGTAATAGTTGTAGTGGTGGCTGGCTGGAGTAAGCAACGGTAGGCATTGTGCAGATTGACCTGAACTGTGATGTCGGCGAGTGGAGTGGAATAGGGATTCCTATTACTGATCAAGCACTGCTGACATGTGTTACATCAGCCAATATTGCGTGTGGTGGACACGCTGGCGATGAACTTACGATGCAGGCGACGGTTCGCTTTGCGGTGGACCACGGCGTTGCGATTGGTGCGCATCCAGGGTTTGCGGATCGAACCGGGTTTGGCCGTCGTGAAATCTCGGTGCCACCGCATGAGATCGAAGATCTTGTGACATCTCAAGTGGAGTTACTTCGAGATGTTGCCCGGAACGAAGGGGCGTGTGTTACACACGTAAAACCACATGGGGCGCTCTACAATCTATCTGCACGAGATGCTTCTGTGGCTGATGCGGTTGCGCGATCAATTGTACGTGTCGATCCCGGTTTGACTCTATTCGGGTTGTCTGGGTCTAAGTTGCTGGCTGCGGGTCGATCTATAGGGCTTAACGTTGCTTCCGAAGTCTTTGCAGACCGGGCATACGCCGCCGATGGGTCTTTGGTCTCACGGCGCGAGCCCAGCGCAGTTATTGACGATGTCAGCATAGTAGTGCAACGTGCGGTGCGGTTAGTGGTGGACGGCGTTGTGTTCGCCGAAAGCGGCGAGATGCTTAACCTTGTAGCCGATACGATGTGCGTACATGGAGACACCAGTGGTGCGCCTGAGCTTGTGCGGCAACTTCGGGTTGGTTTCAAGAAAGCGGGAGTGGCTGTGAGGTCGATGTCTGGGCCGTAACATTTAGTGCAGAGTGTAAGGACCAGAAAGTGTGAACTCTGCGATAGTGGCGTCAAACCGATTTCCATCAGCGGCAACCATCTGGTACGTTCCATGCATCGTTCCGAACGGAGTTCGTAGTGGGCAGTTTGACGAGTATTCAAACGACTCACCGGGATGAAGCGTGGGTTGCCGGCCGACCACTCCAAGACCTTTGACCTCTTCAATATGGTTGGCAGCATCCGTAATTACCCAGTGACGGCTGATCAGCTGTACCTGGTCGTTGCTTTCGTTGGTAATGGTTACTGTGTAAATGAATCGCCAAAGTTGTCGCGGTGGGTCAGAGTGCTCTGGCGAATACTTTGCGCTGACCCGGATACAAATACCGCGGGTAGTTTCTTTGGATGTGAATTTATCTGGTGATGAGAACGATGTTTGATCAGTTGGCACCCTTCATATATACGATATTTTTATGATTCCGACGAGGATTTTGCTCAACGCATATCGTAAAGGCTATTTTCCAATGTCGGTAGCCGGTGGGATTAAATGGTTTTTACCGGAGCAGCGGGGCGTTATACCACTTGATGAATTTCGTATCCCGAAACGGTTTCAACGCGCACTGACAAAGTGCCCATTTGACACGACGGTCAATCGAGTATTTCGTGATGTGGTGGTAGCCTGTGCGACGCGACACGACCCTGCTGGCAACTGGATCGACGATACGATTTTGGAGAGTTACGTGGCTCTTCACGAGATTGGCCATGCGCATTCGATTGAGACCTGGCATGACAATGTGTTGGTTGGTGGGCTCTATGGCGTGTCACTGCACGGGGCATTTTTTGGCGAGTCCATGTTTCACACGATGCCTGATGCGTCGAAGTTTGCGCTTGTTGAACTGGTGACGCGCCTTCGCCGGAAGAATTATCGTTTGCTCGATATTCAGTGGATTACGCCTCATTTGGTACAGTTCGGAGCAGTCGAAATACCGCGGACGCACTATCTGAAAAAATTGGCAGACGCGATGACCCACGACTGTCGGTTCCTGTGAGTCGAAAATTTAGTCTAAAGCTGGTCTGTTAGGGGCATTGGCGAGGTCCCAGCTTAATTGGTACGCGAGCTGCACGATCCGAGTCATTTTTCCGTAATTCAGTTTTTCAGCCACGTCACGATCGGTGTGGTAGTCCGGGTGCAGACCGGTATGAACAAAGAGTGCAGGCACACCACGGGTCAGAAATGGCCACTGGTCGCTACGGCGAAGAAGGTTTGACGGGTTATCGTCATAGCGGAACCGAACGTCGAGATTTATAAGGTTGGCACGTTCGACCGCCTCACGAAGATCGGTGCTGTGGCTATAGCCCAGGATATTGACGGCATTGTGGTTAGAGTCAGCGGCTTGAGAGGGGAGTCCTCGAAAACGAGGCCCGCCTTGTGGGGGAATTTCTTCGTCGCGTCCGATCATATCGAGATTGATAACCGCAACAGTATCTTCAAGTGGCGTCAGTGGGTTTTCGATGTACGCCCACGAGCCAAGGAGACCTAGCTCTTCCGCGTTCCACGCGGCAAAGAGAATTGAACGTTTCGACTTCTGTCCCTCTCGTGCAGCGGAGACGAAGGCGTCGGCTACTTCAAGTAATCCTGCGACACCAGAGGCATTGTCATCCGCGCCGCGGTACGTCTGGGTTCCAATAATGCCTTCGTGGTCTAAATGGGCACTGACGATGATCCATTCGTCCGGTGCGGTCGAGTTTGTGCCTCTGAGTAGTCCTACCACGTTATTGATGGTGACCTGTTCACGCGAGACGTCGGTGGTTGCTGAGACAGTGACCGGGAGTTCGACTGGTGAAAACTCTTCTGATTCAGCCTCGGCGACAAGCGTAGACCACGAGGTGCCACTGTCAGCCACTAATTGTTCAGCTACCGTGGTTGATATTTGCATGGCCGGAATGGTGAGTTGGGCGACCCATGACCCGAGTTCGTAGCGTGGTCTGCGACGTTCGACCGATGGCCAGGCACGGTCCATCGCTGAATTCAATGAGGATGAACGATTATGGTTATGCGTGTCACTAGTAAACAGCACAGCGACAGCACCTCGCCGTTCGGCTTCTATGGCTTTCCGTACGAGTCGTGCATGCTCGGTCGGGGCGAGACCGTCGAATTTACTTTGCGGATCGTATTCTCCAGGTTCGTGGGTTAGTAGAAGAACTACTTTGCCAGTGGCGTCTGATTCTGCATAGTCATCATGGTCGATGCTCGTTGCGGTAATACCGAAACCTGCGAACACAACGCCACCTTCGGCTGAGGCTGAAGGACTAAAACGTTGCGGGAAATAATCATCGCCGAGTACCAAACTGTCTATTGTTACGTCTGTTCTGGTTCGGGTTATTAGCGTGTTGTTTTCTCGAGATTCTAGTCTCGGAACAATCAGCTCAAAGGACATCGAATAACTGCCATTCGCAGCTGGTGTTAAATCAAGTTGTTCGAAGCGCTTCGCGATAAATGAGGTGGTTCGTCGATTTCCCTCTGTATCAGTCCGCCGTCCTTGCATATCATCTGATGTGAGGACGGCCACGTCCGCGCGTAAGTCGATTTCGCGGATGGAGTCAAAGGCTGGGGCATGGTCTGCTTGTTGGATCGCTAGAGCATAGGTCGCCACGAGGTAGATGCAACCAAAGGCAAGTCCGAGAAGAGGTCGAAGAAGCATACTGAGAACATAATTATGATGTCACTCGATGCTCGGCTGTCGAGATAAAGATTTTAAGGAGAGGATGCGATGGGAGAAAACGTGAAGGGAATCGTGCTTCTGGCGATAGTGCTGTCGGGCTGCGGTGCTTCTCCCGAATCAAACAATTCGTCATTCGATGTGACAGAACAGTCGGTGACTCAGCTGGGAGTTGCCATGGCCGAAGGGCGTGTTACCGCCGTGGGCTTGGTTGACAGTTATTTCGCCAGAATTGAGGCCTACGACCAGCAGGGACCGAATCTCAATGCAATGATTGTTCTCAATCCGCTGGCTCGTCAGGAGGCCGCGGCACTGGACGAAGAGAGGGCGTCAGGACAAATACGTGGGCCGCTGCATGGGGTTCCAGTTGTAGTTAAAGACAATTACGACACCTCGGGTATGCCGACGACGGCTGGCACCATTGCTTTGGCGACATCAATGCCACCAGACGATGCCACACAGGTGAAACGCTTGCGTGATGCGGGCGCAGTGATCCTCGGAAAGACGAATATGCATGAACTTGCCCGTGGGATCACAACCATTGCGTCTTACGGTGGTCAGACACGAAACCCTTACAATCCGAGGCGTAACCCTGGCGGGTCTAGTGGTGGTACGGGTGCTGCGGTTGCTGCGAGTTTTGCTGCGTTTGGTATGGGAAGTGATACGTGTGGGTCGATTCGTATTCCATCGGCGCACCATGCATTAGTCGGTTTGCGTGGGACCCGAGGTCTCGCCAGTGGCGATGGAATCATTCCCTTATCAACGACGCAGGACATCGGTGGTCCATTGGCCCGGTCCATTGAGGATCTTGCACTTGCGCTCGATGCGACGGTCGGGTACGACCCGGCAGATGAGAGCACTCGTTTGAGTGACGGGCATATTCCAGACACCTATAGTGCCGCCCTCAACCTGGAAGGTCTTGCACAAGCTCGGATTGGCGCTGTGCGATCAATGCTTGGCAATAATGGGGCGGAACAGGCCGTGCTTGCGGTGATGGAAACCGCCATTGCCGAGATGGAAGCACTCGGGGCCACGGTCATCGACATTGAAGAACCTGACCTTACGGAAGTTGTACAAGGAGCTTCGGTGATCGGTCAGGAGTTCAAGTTTAATTTCGATGAATACCTCCAGAACACCCCAGCCGCCCCAGTACGAACACTGGCCGAGCTCGTTCGCCAGGGACTCTACCACGGCATTTTGGAATCGGGCCTT
>CAUZRA010000108.1:0-5492 GCA_963582035.1 Vicinamibacteria bacterium
CCTGAACGCCCCAAGACTCCGTTTGTGCTGCCTGTAATGACAAGTCGGTCTGCCTTGAGTCGACCCGCTAAATGGCTAGCCAATGTATCAGCATTGACGTTATAGAGTTGTCCCTTCGCTCCAGCGCTAATGCTTGCGACGACCGGGGTATGACCCGTATTAAGTAAGTCGATGAGTAGTTTCGGCGGCTCTACGCTGTACGGACGGCCGACATAGCCAAGGTTCCAGCTTGTTCCGTCGGCGGACCTGTAGGCTCGTTCCCCTCGGACCGGTACTAACGACGCATCAGCTCCAGTGAGCCCAACGGCACTCGAGCCCGCGGCACTGATTGCGGCTACCAACCTGGTATTAACACGACCAGCAAGTACGCCAACGACGATGTTGAGCGTGTCTCCGTCGGTAATACGTAAACCGTCGACAGATCGTTTCGGAATTCCGTGCTTCGCTAGGTCCGCATTGATTTCTTGGCCACCTCCGTGAACCACCACCAAGGGTTCCCGCATGGCTAGTTCGGCTAAGGTTCGCGCCATTCGCCGTAAAGACGAGGCCTCTTCAAGCAGTTCGCCTCCCAGCTTGACGACGATCGGCCGCCGTGCAGAGGTTGCTTTTTTCACAGTCACAGCAGCCCTTTCGATTCTTCCAAACCATAGGCGATATTGAAACCTTGAAGCGCTTGCCCCGCGGCCCCTTTGACGAGATTGTCGATACATGCGATTAGTACGATGCGCGTGCCATCGAGAATCCAACCGATGTCACAAAAATTTGTGTGTACGACATGTTTGATTTCAGGAGGGCTGTTTCCAGTTAGCCGTACAAAGGGCGATCCTTGATATGCGGCCTCTAATGCCTCGCGAATTGTCTCATTCGTCGTGCCAGGCTCGACACGCGTGTAAATTGTCTCTAGAATCCCACGGTCTAGTGGGACGAGGTGGGGCACAAATGTCACCGGTCTTCCGAGTTCTTGCTCAATTTCGGCCGCGTGGCGATGAGAAAAAATTCCATAAGCTGCGATACTTCCATGCACCTCTGAAAAATGAGTTCGTTCTGACGGTTTCTTTCCGGCGCCTGAGATGCCTGATTTCGCATCGATGTAGATGTCCTGATTGCCGGTCAACAGACCGGCACTTACCAATGGTTTAAGAGCAAGAATGGCCGCGGTCGGATAGCAACCCGGACAGGCGACGAGATTTGCGGATGAGAGATGCTCCCGATTCCATTCCGGGAGTCCATAGGTTGTCACTTCGGGAAGCGCAGGACTTTTAGGGTACCAATGCTTTCGCATTCCTTCATCGCGAAGTCGGAAAGCCCCAGAGAGATCGAATACTTTCCGTCCATTTCTTAGAAGCTCCGGCGCGAGCTCTGCGCTGATGTGGTCGGGTAGCCCAAGAAAGACGACCTCGCTTTTGGCGATCAGTTCCGTGACTGAAAAGGGTTCGATTTGGCCATGCCACAAGTTCCTCAGTGCTGGGAGTTCTTGTGTTTCATTGCTCGCTGCAGAGGACATTGCGACGGCGATGTCGACATCGTCGTGTCTCACCGCTAGCCGCAAAAGCTCCTGTCCTCCATAGCCAGTGGCGCCAGCGATACCTAATTGTATTTTAGCCATGAATATTTATACCTTTAATAGACTATATATACATATTTATTAATAACCCAGTCAATCGAAACGGCTGAATAGGTAGATTAATATCTATTTTACTTTTATTTTAGTGTTTGGTGCGAGATATTACGTTGTGTATAATGATTCATAGATCTGTATATTTATGAAAAAGTACCGGCAGTCTGCTATTCTCGATCTTGTTTCCCATGAGGCCATTTGTAGTCAGGATGATCTGGGAAAGCGTCTTCGGGCGCGTGGTTTCAACGCGACGCAGGCGACGATTTCTCGTGACATTAAAGATCTCGAGCTTGTAAAGCGGGCGAGTGATGGGGCCTACGATCGATCAGGGGGCTCTGGTGTGGTGCGTAGCGGTCGTCATATTGGATTGCGGAGATCAGTTGTCGAATATCTTCAGCGTGTAGACCAAGTTCAGCAATTGCTAGTGCTGCGGACTGAGCCGAGTCAGGCACAGCCGCTGGCACTTGCTATTGACAATGCCGAGTTACCGGAGGTCGTTGGGACGGTGGCTGGTGATGACACTATTCTGGTCATCACGAGACATGCTAGAGCGGGTCGTGAAGTAACAAGACTTTTTGAAGGTTGGGCCAAGGAATAAACAGTCGGATAGCTATTTAGGGAGTGAATTGGGATGGAACGGATTGTGCTGGCATATTCTGGGGGGTTAGATACTTCGGTGGCGGTGAAATGGCTCGCGGATAAGTACGCGGCAGAGATCGTGACCGTTACGATTGATTTAGGTCAGGGCAAGGAGCTTGATGGCGTGCGCGAACGAGCATTGGCTGTGGGAGCGGTTCGTGCGCATGTGGTTGATGCACGGGAAGAGTTCGCACGTCATTATGTTCTGCCGGCTTTGCAAGCGGGCGCTATCTATGAGAGTAGATATCCGCTGGCAACGGCCCTGGGGCGGCCGCTAATTGCGAAGAAGCTTGTTGAGGTTGCTGAGATGGAAGATGCAGGGATAATTGCGCATGGATGCACCGGTAAGGGGAATGATCAGGTGCGTATGGATGTCTCCGCTCGAGCCCTGAATCCATCTATTAAAGTTGTCGCTCCGGCCAGGGTGTGGGGGCTTACGCGGCCTGAAGAGATTAAATATGCGCAGCAGCACGGAATTCCGGTTCCGGCGTCAGTCGAAAACCCGTATAGCACTGATTCGAATCTTTGGGGGAGGTCAATCGAATGTGGCGTACTCGAAGATCCTTGGGTGGAACCGCCGGAGGACATTTATACGTTAACAAAGTCTCCAGTGGAAGCTCCTGATGTTCCCGCTTACGTTGAGGTTGAGTTTGAGTCGGGCGTGCCGACAAAGGTGAACGGCGTAAGTATGCCGTTTACCGAGTTGATTAATTCCCTTGAAACGATCGCGGGAGCCCATGGGATCGGTCGTATTGATATGGTTGAGAATAGGTTGGTGGGGATTAAATCCCGTGAGGTCTATGAGGCGCCGGCGGCATGTGTGTTACATGCGGCGCATCGTGAACTCGAAGCACTTGTTATTCCTCGCGACTTGGAGCGTTTAAAGGTTTCCTTGTCTAAGACGTACGCTGACTTGGTTTACGACGGTCTCTGGTTTTCAGTTACGCGTGAGTCGATTGATGCGTTCGTCGCCAGTATTCAGAAGCGCGTTAGTGGCATCGTGAGGGTAAAATTATTTAAAGGAGACTGTCGGATTGTGGGTCGGAAGTCGCCGATGTCTCTATACGACAGTGGTCTTGCGACGTATGACGAGGGTGACCAGTTTGACCACGAAGCCGCCGAAGGTTTCATTAAGATTTTTGGTTTGCCTATTGAAAATGCTGGTATCAAACGACGTGCGTATGAAACTAAAATGTCAGAAAATTTAGAACAAGAGACTTGATCATGGCTGATAAGCGTCACCTTTGGTCTGGTCGATTTGATAGCGCGCCTGACGAGGAGGTCTTTCAATTTCAGTCGTCATTTGAATTTGACCGTCGACTTTTTGACGATGATGTTACAGGGAGCCTCGCTTGGGCCGAGGCGCTTGGGTCGGCCGGTGTCCTTTCAACTGAAGAATCTCGCCAAATCTGTTCGGCACTGAATGCTATTCGAGAGGAAGCGCATTCAGATCCCACGTTTATTGAGGGTCCTGATGAAGATGTCCACGCTTTCGTTGAGCGACAGCTCATTGAACGATTGGGTGACTTAGGGCGGCGTCTCCACACCGGTCGATCGAGAAATGAACAGGTGTCGCTTGATCTCAGGCTTTATCTTCGCCGCCAGATCGTTCATCTTCAGGTTGGGCTTGAGGGTTTAATTTCGGCACTTTGCGGATGTGCTACGTCGGCTGGTGAAGCGATTATGCCCGCCTATACTCACCTTCGTCGTGCACAACCGGTGCTCGTTGCACATCTGCTATTGGCCCATGCTGCAGCCTTTCAGCGTGACTGGGTGCGTTTTGAAACGGCGCGAGACGAAGCTGATGCTATGCCTCTTGGTTCAGGTGCGGTTGCAGGGACGAGCTACGAAATCGATACCCAAGCGCTGGCTCAGAACCTTGGTTTTACGCGCGTGGTTAAAAACAGTATCGATGCGGCATCCGATCGAGACTTTGTGTCATCGATGTTACATGCGTGTGCATTAACGATGGTACATGTAAGTCGGTTAGCCGAAGACCTCATAATTTTCACGAGTGAAGAGTTCGGTTATTTTGAGCTTTCTGATTCGGTTTCGACCGGAAGTAGTCTGATGCCGCAGAAGAAAAATCCGGACCCGCTTGAATTGGTGCGTGGAAAGAGTGGTCGGGTCATCGGGCACTTAACCGGCTGGCTGACGACGATGAAAGGCTTACCAAGCGGTTATAACAAGGACCTTCAAGAGGACAAAGAAATTGTGTTTGATTCGGAGAGAAACGTATTAAATTCTGTACGTGCTACCGCTTTGGTTGTCGCTAGTTTGGTGGTGTGCTCGCGGCGAACAGAAGCTGCGTCAACGGGTATGTTACTTGCGACAGATGTGGCTGATTACTTGGTTAACAGGGGGGTCTCGTTTCGCCGCGCGCATGAAATTGTTGGTGGTATCGTTCGCGATCTGGTTGCGAAAGGAAAAGATTTTTGGTCTCTCTCTCCTGAGGAATGGCAAGGTTACGATACAAACTTTGCCGGGGACGTAGGTGAATACATCACTAGTCGTGCTTCGGTTGAATCGAGGAAAACCCCGCAGTCAACGAATCCAGTGGAGGTTAAGCGGTCACTTGCAGCTGTGGAACTTTGGGTGCAAACTCAGCGTAGTCGTCGTACCGAATGATCGGAATAATCACAGTTGCCTGGAAATAAGTACGTCTGCTAGACTTCGATCTCCTACTTACAGGCATTTCATTCCCGCCCTGTTTACGGATTTGATTGTTCGGGAGACTTGGTTAGATGGTCCAGCGCTAGGGTGACATCGGCGGCATGCTTGATGGGGTATTGCTCTAGTGAAGGAAGAAGGTAACAGTTAATACTGTGCTGAAAATTAGTAACCGACAGAGTGTAGGATTTTATGTCAGACGAGACGAAGCCAGATACGCCTGAGCCGGTTAAGCCGGAGGAACCGAACTCGGCGCCGGACGCTGGGACGTTTCGTAGACCGCTGATCAGGGCCTCTCTGCCACATGCGGACGGATCTCCTGGAAGCCAGCGGGAAGCCCCGGTGTTTACCATGCACGAGCAACCAGCGCGCGGAAACAGTTGGGGTAAAGGTGGACGCAGTGGTTCAAATGGGAACGGGAACGTTCAGGCCAAGAAACATGGGCGTCGGCGCGGTGGGCACGGACGGAGCGCGAATGACCAACAAGCGTCTGGTGGCAATCATTCCGGAAATCAAGCGAATGATAATCAGTCACGTCCAGGAGGTCGTTCTGGGTCGAAGAACC
>CAUZRA010000109.1:0-5489 GCA_963582035.1 Vicinamibacteria bacterium
CGGTATCTGTTGTGTCTATTGTTCCCTTTTGTATTGGATATCTTCGCGTGGCGATCGGTAATGGGCATGCACTGCATGACGTCGTCGCGAATACAAAGGTTATTCGTGAGTAATTTGTACGGTGTATTGATGAAGAAAGTTGCTTTTTTTATTTGGACGGCTGGATTTAGTGGTCTTGTGCCGGTGGCGCCTGGTACCGCAGGCTCAATCGTTGGACTCGGTCTTCTGATGCTCGTTCGGACGACTAGAAACGATTGGATGGAGCTTTTGGTTTTACTGATCGTTGTGACCGCCGGGACATGGTCGGCTAATCTCGCTGAACGTCATTATGATCGCGAAGATCCTGGAGAGATTGTTGTTGACGAGGTCGCGGGGATGATGCTGACGCTTCTGTGGCTACCTGATGGGTGGGGTTCGTTATTGATTGGTTTTCTGGCGTTTCGATTCTTCGATATTGTCAAGCCATTTCCTGCGCGAATGGCTGAACAATTGCCGGGGGGGTGGGGCGTTATGGCTGATGATCTTGTAGCCGCGCTGTATGGGTATGTGCTTGTTCGGACGGTTCTCTGGTTACTACCAGTTGTGGGCACCTGATGACGATGGAATCGTTAGGTAAAGGACCTTCGCAGGCTGCGATAATTGCGGTTGGTTCTGAACTGTTAACACCAGATAAGCTAGATACCAACTCTCTTTTTCTTACCGAAGAATTGAATAGTGTCGGCTTTAAGGTCACCCAGAAAATAGTTGTCGGTGATGATGCTCACGACCTTGATTCAGCTTTTCATTACTCGTGCCGCGTTGCGCCATTAATTCTTGTTACCGGTGGGCTTGGTCCAACGGAAGATGATCTTACACGTGACGTTATTGCGTCCGCATTGGGCCGATCATTACAGATCAATAAGGTGCTCTTGGAAGATATTCGGAAAAAGTTCTCGGAAAGGGGGCTCCGGATGCCGGAAATAAATCGGCGGCAGGCCGAGGTTCCACAGGGTGCGGAGATACTAAGAAATGAGCATGGAACAGCTCCAGGATTAATTTTGGGAAACGAAACGATGACAGCAGTGCTACTGCCCGGTCCACCGCGAGAATTACAACCGATGTTTAAACAGCACGTTGTTAATCGACTGAGGAATATCAATGCAGGCCAACGCGTGTACAGACGGGTTTTGAGAACGACAGGGGAAACAGAGTCTTTTGTCGACGAATGTGCCAAACCGGTTTATCGGAAATGGATTTCTCGCAGTGTTCCGATTCAAACCACGATCCTCGCGTCACTCGGACAAATAGATTTGCATCTTAGCGTGGTTAGTAGTGACGAATTTGAAGCGAAGGCTATGTTGGATGATGCGGTATCTGAGTTACGGGAAAGGCTAGGGTTATTGGTTTTTAGTGATGACGAGCGAGGCCTGCCTGAAATCGTTGGTGGGCTCTTGGTAGAGCGTGATGCGACGGTTAGCGTTGCGGAGTCTTGTACGGGAGGGCTTATTGCCTCACGGCTTACAGATGTCGCCGGTAGCTCAGCGTATGTGGTCGGTGGAATGACCACATACAGTAACGCAGCTAAGGTAATGCTCCTGGATGTGAGTTCAGATTTACTTGAGCGTCATGGGGCTGTCAGCGAACAGGTCGCTATTGCAATGGCTTTGGCGGTTCGGGAAAAGTTAGGAACAGATTTTGGCGTGAGTGCGACGGGAATTGCCGGTCCAGGGGGAGCGGTTTCAGGGAACCCGGTGGGGACGGTGCATGTTGCGCTTGCGAACTCCGATCACGATGTTATTTCAAGGCGGTGTCAATTGCCAGGTGATCGTCGTCGGGTAAAATTTCAAACTTCTCAAGTGGTACTTAATCTTTTAAGGAAGACGTTGCTATCGGCTTCGGCACGGTAGTGAGCATATGTTGACGACTTTTTTCCATGACTACTGCTGTACCCGAAAACGTTTAAGTTAGGTTTGTAGTTCTGGTCGCGCAAGGCCTAATTTGTTCATATAAGGATGTCGGTGCTGCGACGATGTTTTTTTAAGAAGTGTTAGCGATGTTTATAGTAGTTGGCTTGTCGTATTTGTTCGGTTCAATTTCTTTTTCGTTTCTGTTGACACGCTTGTCTACAGGTTTGGACGTGCGGTATCTGGGTAGTGGAAATATTGGAGCCGCGAATGTATTCAGAGTTACCCGCCTTAGTTTGGGTTTGGTTGTGTTAGTGCTCGACGCTATGAAAGGCGCGCTCGCCGTAACGTTGTCTGCTGAGATTGATAACCATGAAGCAACGGCTGGCGGCGCTTTTGCTGTAGTTTCTCCAGCTTCAACTTTGGTTGCTTTCTTGTGCTTTATTGGAACCGTCGCAGTAACACGTTTTGTTTCTCTCGGTTCTATGATGGCTACATTGGCCCTTGCGTTGATGCTGGGGATAAATGGTGAATCAACAAATGTAATCATTGCCGGATTTGCGGTATCTGCTTTAATCGTTTTTCGTCATCGAGGGAATATCGGACGATTAGCGTCGGGAAACGAGAGACGATTAATTAGTCGGATGCCTATTGGAGGGCGCAACGTCATATGACAGACAGTATTAAAAGTCCAGCAGCGGTTTTCGGATGTGGAGGTTGGGGGACTGCTCTTGCCGTTCATCTGGCGAGTACTGGGCGTCCGGTTCGACTTTGGGGCCGCGACCCAGTCCTTGTTGGTAGCCTCACAGAGAACAGGATTAATTCAGTCTATCTGCCTGACGTTGTCTTGCCCGAATTGGTCCAACCAATGGGTTCGATTGGGACTGCATTATCTGGTGCGCGCTATGTTGTTATTGCGGTTCCGTCGCATGGAGTGAGGGATGTGGTTCGGCAAATCGCTGGTTATATTGAGTCGGATACTACGATTGTTAGTGCAGTGAAAGGTATTGAAGAGACGACACTTTTTCGTATGTCGGAAGTTATTCAAGAGGAAGTTGTAGCCAGTTGCTCGATAGTTGTTCTATCGGGACCAAGTTTTGCAGCGGAAGTTGCTCGTTGCTTACCAACGGCGGTCGTGGTTTCTGGCGACAGTGAGGATGCGGTAGCTTCGGTTCAACACGATTTTCGTTCTCGAGCATTTCGACTCTATGCAAGCCGCGATACGGTTGGTGTCGAGGTTGGTGGTGCCCTAAAGAACGTAATCGCTATCGCAGCTGGCGTTGTAGAGGCTTTAGGATTAGGCCATAACGCACTATCGGCAATCATTACCAGGGGATTGGCTGAAACTACAAGACTAGCCTGCGCAATGGGAGGACAAAGGGAAACTCTTGCGGGCTTGAGTGGGCTTGGAGACCTTGTGTTGACATGCACGGGGGCCTTGAGTCGAAATCGACGTCTAGGACTAGAACTAGGCCAAGGTTTGGCATTGAGTGACATTCTTAAGGGAACTCGAACAGTTGCTGAGGGTGTTAGAACGACACAGGCAGCCATAGGCATTGGCAAACGACTGGGTGTCGAATTGCCGATTACTTCACAAATGGCTGACGTGCTCGCCGGTCGTAGGTTGCCGAACGAGGCGGTTGAGCAACTGATGTTACGAAAACAACGTGACGAGAGAGATGGATGAGTTTCATCGAACGATTACACATCGGTCTCCGGCGAACGGCGCAGGAATGGTCTAAGCGGTTAGACGAACTGTCTTTTCAAGTCGCATCGAAAGACGAGCTGACGTCGGTTCGTAAAGAATCACTCGAGGCATTGGAAGAGTTATTGATCGAGGCCGATGTAGGTCTGGTGGCGACGAAGACGATTTTGCAGCGCGTTCGTGAGAATGAAGGTCAGGATGGAAGTGCCTTGCGTTCTCGTGTGCAAGCTGAAGTTCTTAGTATTTTGACCGGACCGAAATATGAATTAAAAGAACAAAGTGCCCCCCGTGTCGTACTTGTTGTTGGTGTCAATGGTACGGGAAAGACAACGACGGTTGGAAAGCTGGCGGAACTGTGGAGACGCGAAGGGCTAGTGCCGCTCATATGCGCGGCAGATACGTTTCGTGCCGCTGCTGTTGAGCAGGTTGAGACATGGGCGAAACGTGCCGCTGTGGATATTGTTCGGTCGAATCCAGGTGCGGACCCTGCTTCTGTGGTCTACGATGCGATTAAGGCAGGGCAGGCGCGCAATTGCGACGTAGTGGTTGTTGATACGGCTGGTCGGTTGCACACTCGCAGTGATCTAATGGACGAACTCGGCAAGATAAGACGCGTAGCTGCCCGAGAAATCCCCGGGGCGCCGCATGAAGTGTTGATGGTGTTGGACGCGACCGTGGGGCAGAACGGGGTTGTTCAGGCTCGGCAGTTTTTGGAGGTTGCTGGCGTTACCGGCATTATTCTAACGAAACTCGATGGCACCGCGAAGGGAGGTGTAGCAATCGCAATTGCGGGAGAACTGGGATTGCCAATCCGCTACGTTGGTGTCGGAGAGGGCATCACGGATTTATTGCCATTCACGCCAGAAACTTATGTGGAAGCCTTGTTCGGTCAACCCGCTATTGGTTCTGGTTGAGGTGGCGATGTGACTGTTGATGAACAGCATATGCAGCAAGCGCTTCAGCTGGCGGCGAATGGTCGTGGAAGGACTAGTCCTAATCCGATGGTTGGCGCGGTTGTTACTGATCGTGATGGTCAGGTTGTAGGCACTGGCTATCATGAATATGCAGGTGGACCGCATGCAGAAGTGAGAGCCTTGCGTGAAGCGGGGGAAGATTCGGTTGGCGGAACTCTCTACTGCACACTTGAACCATGCTGCCATCGTGGTCGTACAGGTCCATGTACTAAAGAGATAGTTGCTGGAGGTATCCGGCGAGTCGTTGTCGCTACATTGGACCCAAACCCGGTTGTGCGCGGAAGTGGCGCAGAGATACTCCGACAGCATCGTATTGTTGTTGATGTCGGACTATGTGCGAAAGCCGCTCGGGATCTGAATGTTGCGTTTTTCACATGGATAGTAAAAGAGCGACCATTTGTGATTATGAAGGTTGCATTGAGCATAGACGGCTGTTTTGGCCGAAAAGGACAGTGCAGGACGAAACTGACATCTGACACGGCTGATTCACATGTTCATAGCTTGCGGGCTGAGGTCGATGGGATTGCTGTGGGTTCAAATACTGTAATCGTCGACGATCCATTACTTACTGCGCGGCATGTCGTTCGTGATAGGCCCCTGACGCGAGTTGTCTTTGACCGACGACTTCGCGTGTCACCGTCGGCCCGATTGTTTGGTACGCGTGACGCCGGTCCTATTGTTTTGGTTACCACCGAGGCACGCTGTGAACAGCAGCCTGACCAAGTTCAGGCGCTCCGAGACGTTGGTGCAGATATAGAAGCTGTAAACCAGGCTGATGATATGGGGTGGGTCTTACGTTTGCTTGGCAGACGTGACCTGACCTGCCTAGTCGTTGAGGGTGGGAGAGCCGTGCATCACGCCCTGTGGCGTGATCGGTATGTCGATAGAGTGCAAATGTTTATTGCTCCTATTCGGTTGGGATTTGAT
>CAUZRA010000110.1:0-5483 GCA_963582035.1 Vicinamibacteria bacterium
GACGGCGACATCATCGTTGCCTGGGTTTCGCAATTAGTTAATTATCGGTTGGATACTAGGAGTACGTGATTGATGTAGCGTTCCGGATCTGGATTGAGAAGCATTCGCAATGTCAGACTCCCGGTATTGAGATAGGGAAGCGAGCCCAATTCACGGAAGATAACCCCGTCCCGAGCAAGCAAGGCTGCATCCTCCGCTCGTAGCACGCAGAGAACCCGCTCTGAAGATCGAAGAAAATCACGAACTGCTCGAATAACAGGAAGTTCTACGTGGGGAGACCGCACGTAATACAAGAGATTCCTATTGAAGACCCGATGACGTCCGTATGGTTCATTGTTGGTCTGTTCCGCGCGGATCATTGCTGCCATTTGTTGAACTTCTGATTCGCCATTACTGGCCAAGACACCGTGGTGTGCGGCGAGATTCAGCATGACTACAGACGTGGCGATAAGGGCGACGGCGGTCTGTCCCCAATATCGTGCTGTGGTTCGTATGTAGGCTAACGCGGCCGCTGTAATTAAGACACCGGAAAGCCCAAGTGCAATTGTTGATGTAAAAAGAATGACCGGCGGGGTTGAAATTAATAAGGGTTGGGCGCGGTAGATTAAACCAGCGATACCGAGCATTGTGCACCCGCAGGCTACGCAGCAGATCCCAAAAGAACGAGCCTTGGACACAGGGTCACGTAGTGCAGAGACGATGCCATGCGCGAGGAAGATGCTGAGTGGGATTAATACCGGAAGAATATAGCGAGGCTGTTTTCCGATCGAAAACGTAAAAAAAACAAGCGGCATGATTGCCCAGAGTCCAATCCTGATCGTGGGTATGTCAGGCCGCCAGGTTATCCGTCTCCCTCGAAATTGCGGTAGACACAAAGGGGTAAAGAGTGACCAGGGAAGAAGTCCTCCGATGACGATGGGGCCGTAGTACCACATTGCACGTGGTGTGTTGTACCGATCGCTAGCAAACCGGTCGAGATTTTCAGCGATAAAAAATCGTTCCAGATAGGCGACACCGTGTTCCATGGTCATGGCGAGATACCACGGCACGGTAAGCGCGAGACCGATAGCCGTGGCAATGGCGATGTCCCGGGGGCGGACTTGCCAAAAGCGTTTAAACATTACCCACTCGAGTAGGCTAAGTGGTAAGAGCACTGACAAAAGTAATGCGATCCCGACAGGGCCTTTGACTAGAAACGCGCAGGCGGCACCTACTGCGGAAACAATGAGCCACGCTTGCCGCGAGGTGGTCGGCACTGTGTCTGGTGGGTCGGGCAATAGTCCAACAAAGACCCCCCATACCGTCAGTGAAATAAAAAAAGTTAATGGGAGGTCAGGGAGCGCCTGATGGGCCATTGCGATAGAACCGAAGCTTGTCGCGACGATGAGGCCTGCATAGAACGCCGTCATGTTGTCGTACCAACGTCGCGCTGCAATGTAAGCCAAGATCACAAGGGCGACGCCGGCGAGTGCGGATGGGACGCGGGCCGCCCAAGCCGAGATTCCAGACACGGTGTACATAACGGCAGCCAACCAGTAGTAGAGCACTGGTTTTTCAAAGCGAGTATCGCCGTTGAAATATGGTGTGAGCCAGTCAGACCGTTCGATCATTTCGCGAGCGCTCTCGGCGTAGAACGCTTCATCAGAGTCGGTTAGCGCCGGTCCGCTAAGTCCAACGAAAAATGTCGCGCAGCAGATCGCTAGAAGGATGAGCCTGGTTCTTGATTCGCTTGGTACGTTCACGGAGTTGTTCAATCCTAGCCAAGACAGTTAGCTATTGTCGATTCGTAAAAATATTGTCACACTGCTCACATGACGACTGTTGCGGTGATCGGCGCTTCGAATGACCGCAGTAAGTTTGGCAATAAGGCTGTGCGAGCATTCCTGCGCACGGGTTATAGGGTTATTCCGGTGAATCCGAGATTGGCGGCAGCCGGTGAAATGGTTGAGGGATGCGAGACCTATGCCACTGTCCTCGATATTCCTCATAATATTGACCTTGCTACGTTGTATGTGCAGCCAGGTATTGGACCTACTGTCATTGCGACCATCGCGGAAAAGAAGATACCTGAATTGTGGATCAATCCAGGCGCAGAGAGTGAAGAGCTGGTTACCGCAGCGAATGAGCGGGGTATTCTTGTCCGTGAGCATTGCAGTATTGTTGCGATCGGACAGTCTCCTGCGGATTATGAGTAGTAGGTTGACAGTCATGAATGGCCTACCTATACTCGAGACGATTAAAGCCTTTATTTAAAGTTCGCCCGTACCATACGGCTTGATTCATAACTTACTTTTCAAGAATCTACCCCTAACAAAAATATATCTAACCTGTGGTGGCGGCGGAACCCGTCGAACAAATACGTGGTTGCCACGACCGAAATACCACCCTTAACCGAGAGTTCGATCGAATACATGCCAACCAATACGAAATCTACAGTCGCGACGCCTGCGGAAACTAAACCAACCGCTGAAACGAAATCAGCCGCTAAAGCTGAAACGAAAGCAGTCGCTAAAGCTGAAACGAAAGCAGTCGCTAAAGCTGAAACGAAAGCAGTCGCTAAAGCTGAAACGAAAGCAGTCGCTAAAACAGAGAAGACGAGTTCGCCGGCCATTACAAAGGCACCGAAGGCGGCTGAATCTGAAGATACCGACAAATCGCAGCAGAACAGGGCGGGCGTTGAGAAGTCTAACCAGAGAAAAGGGAAAGACACCCTCAACATTAATGACTTAAAGGAGATGGGTGTTAAGAAGCTTACGCAGGTGGCGAAAGATCTAAATATTGCTGGCGCAGGAGGCATGCCTGAGCAGCATTTAATTTTTCAGATCTTAAAAGCACAGACGGAACAGAGTGGTTTTATCTTTTCTGAAGGTGTTCTTGAGGTGTTGCCTGATGGCTTCGGGTTCCTACGGGCGCCAGATTTCAACTACTTACCTGGGCCTGATGATATTTATGTGTCCCCTTCGCAGATACGTAAATTTGATCTTCAAACAGGCGATACGGTGTCAGGACAGATCAGGCATCCAAAGGAAGGTGAGCGTTATTTCGCTCTCATCAAGGTTGAGGCTGTGAATTTCGAGTCACCAGATCGCGGGCTGGAAAAGATATATTTCCAAAATCTTACGCCACTTTATCCTCAAGAACAGGCGAAGCTCGAGACCGATTCTGGCAACCTTTCTGCGCGCGTCATGGATTTAATGACCCCGATTGGGAAAGGTCAGCGCGGAGTTATCGTGGCGGCCCCGAGGACGGGTAAAACGATGTTGTTGCAGAGCATCGCACAATCTATCGCGAAGAACCATCCAGAGATTTATCTGATTGTTTTGCTTGTCGATGAACGCCCAGAGGAAGTCACAGACATGGAACGTTCGGTGGATGGCGAGGTTATTTCGTCAACATTTGACGAGCCTGCACAGCGGCATGTGCAGGTTGCTGAGATGGTCATAGAAAAGGCGAAGCGCTTAGTTGAGCATAAGAAAGATGTCTTTATTTTGCTTGACTCTATTACGCGGCTAGCCAGAGCCTACAACACCGTGATTCCGCCCTCTGGGAAAGTATTGTCTGGTGGGTTGGACTCGAACGCGTTGCAGAAACCGAAGCGATTTTTTGGTGCCGCTCGGAACATCGAAGAAGGTGGGTCGCTGACGATCATGTCTACCGCGTTGGTCGACACTGGCTCTCGGATGGACGATGTGATTTTTGAAGAATTTAAAGGCACCGGCAACATGGAGATCCATCTGGACCGCAAGTTGGTGGACAAGCGAGTATTCCCTGCGATTGATATTCAAAAGAGTGGCACCCGAAAAGAGGAACTTCTCCTCAAAAAAGAGGACCTTAACCGCGTGTGGGTGTTGCGTAAGGTACTAACCCCGCTTTCATCTGTGGAGGCGATGGAGTTGTTGCTCGATAAGATGGCTAAGACAAAATCAAACGCAGATTTCCTCGCTCAAATGCAGAAAATGGGATAGGCAACGCGGCATGATCACAATTCGGGTTCGACAGAACGGCCCGCTAGTCATTAATGATACTGGGGTTGAGATTGTTGCCCCAGACGGAACGGTCGTTGTGGCCGAAAAGATGCCAATAGCTTTGTGTCGTTGCGGCTATTCGCAGTCGAAGCCGTTTTGTGACGGGGCTCATAATCGGAAGGGTTTTCAGCCGGACACAGCTTCTGGCACATAGCCGGCTTATTTACTTTTTGGTCGGACTGCGCTTCGTCAGAAGCGTAGCGAATTGTTCGGCCAATTGTTTTTCTGCAGTATTCAGTTTTGACGGTAATCGTACGTCGGCGGTTACATACAGGTTGCCACGTCGGGTTCGTTTTTGAAGGGAGGGCATGCCCTGTTCTTTGATCCGAAACACCTGAGAGGGTTGAGTAGTAGACGGAATCTTGAGTTGAATCGTTTCTCCTGACAGGGTTGTGACGTCGATGGTTCCTCCGAGGAGGGCGGTCGAGAGTGTTACATCTCTATTGAGATAGAGGTCTCGCCCTTTGCGAGTGAACAATGCATGCGGCGCCAGTTTAATCCGAAGATAGAGGTCGCCAGACCGAGTGCCTTTGCCCGCCACTCGAACACGAGAGCCGTCGTCGACCCCGGCTGGTATGCGTACGTCAATCGATCGGCTGTTTCCACCGTCCCTTATCGAGAGTCTTTGTGTAACACCGAGGAATGCTTGTTCGAGGGTAATTGTTAATTCGTGTTCGAGATTCTGAGCTGACTGCGCCCGTCGTTTCGGCGAGGGGCGCCTCTGCTGCCCATCTCCACCAAAAAAATTCTGGAAAAAGTCTGAAAACGGGTCACCGCCGAACATCTGGTGTATGTCTTCCTCAGACATCGACCTGCCACGGCCACCGAATGGGGTTTGGCCTGCCGCCTGCGCGCGTTCATAATCTTTCCAGTTTGAACCGAGTTCATCGTATTTTTGTCTGGTGTCTGGACTGCCGAGGACCTCGTGGGCTTCGTTGAGTTCCTTAAAGCGGCGCTCAGCAGATGGGTCGCCTGGATTAACATCAGGATGATATTTCCTGGCGAGCTTCCGGAAGGCTTTTTTGATATCGCCCGCAGCGGCGGTTTTGGAGACACCGAGTGTCCGGTAATAATCCTTGTACTCCATTGGCAATGTCTATTAGATACCGGTTGGAATCAAATGTTCGTACGGGGCAGTCCGGTCCATGAGTCGTACTGATACGTTTTCGTCACGCTGGGGAGTGGTATTGGTCGGTCTCGGTATGGCCGTTGGGACAGGAAATATCTGGCGGTTTCCTAGAGTCGTTGCAGAAAATGGCGGTGGAGCGTTTCTCGTTTGTTGGCTTATATTTCTGTTCACCTGGTCAATTCCACTCCTGATTACAGAATTTGGGATCGGCCGGAAGACTAGGCGAGGGCCGGTCGCCGGGGTTGCAGCATTGAACGGAGCTGGGTCCGCGTGGATGGGTGGTTTCGTGGTGGTTACCACTGTCATGATTATGTTCTATTACTCCGTGG
>CAUZRA010000111.1:0-5381 GCA_963582035.1 Vicinamibacteria bacterium
GACCAACGATTGCTCATACATTAAGAGTATGGCAACGGCACCCACTCCTCCAAGATACATCGGACCCAATGGCGTGACCAAAGCCAGCGCCCCTAACGCGCAAACTGTTATGACATGAAATCCTCGCGATATCCACAATGACCGCGCTACTCCGTACCGAACCGGAATCGATCGAAGTCCTTGCATGCGATCAAATTCGAGATCTTCACAGGCGTAGAGAATGTCAAAGCCAGCCACCCAAAATCCTGTTGCCACAGCAAGTAACCATGGTTGCCAATCAAAACCGCCTCCGGCAGCCAACCAACCACCGACAGGAGCAACAGCCAATGCAAGACCAAGAAATAACTGTGTGTAATGCGTGAACCGCTTGGCTAGGGAGTACCAGAACACGATCACAAGCGCGACCGGAGACAACGTAAAACAAAGGTAGCCAAGTGGATAGGTCACAGCAATAAAGACAGACGCGCTCACAATAACAATCGCTCTCGCCTCTCGGCAAGACACTTCTCCTCGCGGAATTTCCCTACCACTCGTCCTTGGATTCCGTGCATCAAATCGTGCGTCAACTACTCTGTTGAATCCCATCGCCGCCGTTCGAGCCGACAACATCGCGAGCACAATCCATCCCAAACGGTCCCATAGCAACCCTGTCTGTTCGTTCGCTAACAGTGCCCCCGTCAAGGCAAATGGAAGTGCGAACACTGTATGGCTAATACGTACCAGCGAGGCATACTTATACAAACGTGACAGCATGAACATTCCGAGAATAAAGGTTTCCTATCCGTCGGTTACGAAGCGGCGATCTCCTCAAGCCATGTGATGGAACAAGGCTCGATTCCGCTTAGTAAATATTCTTCCACATCTGAGATCCCGATCGGAATCTCAACGGCTATCAGAGCGGCCTGCCTTCCTGGTTCAATAGCGCCGTGTGACCGGCCCCGGCCGAGTGCTTGCGCTCCCACGATCGTTGCACTCTCTAGCAATTGTGCCGCAGGCACATCTGGTGCCAATCGCCGAACTTCTGACATTTCCTTGAAAACATTAAGGTCCGGCGCACTCGCGAGACTATCTGTTCCAATCGCGACACGAAGGCCTCGAATGTAGAACTCAGAAATCGCCGGAACGCCAGCTCCTGTCCAATCATTACTCCGCGGACACACTACCAGCGTTGTACGCGCTTGTGCTAACCGGTTAATCTCGTCCCCCACCAGCTGGACACCGTGCACAGCAATGGTATCGTCGCGAAGCCACCCGACTGACTCAAGGTAATCGACGGGACGCAGTTGAGGAGGCACCCATGCACGGCTCATGCGACCACGTTCTTCAAGAATATCTCGCCACGGACCTCCACCGGAAAGGAGAAACTCTACTTCTTCTTCGGACTCAGCAAGGTGTACTGACCGCGGCCCAGGCAACCGACCGATCGCATAAAACAATTCAGCTGATACTGAATACGGTGCATGTGCAGCCGCTCTAATCTGGACGCGGCCATTTAACTGCTCCGTTATCTGTCGAGATACCGGTTCAACAAGGTTGTCTGCGTCAGCCGCTTCAATATCGAAACCGAGGAACTCATGAAACAACGTCGCATCGATACATTCGGTTCTTAATGTATCGAGTGAATCAAGAGTATTAGCGATGTCACCAACCAAGGCGGTCCCGCAACGCCGACACTCACTCGCAGCATACGGCACCCGCCCTGCTAAAGATGAAGCAACGTTCGGCCGTTCATCCATAACGGCACGTGCCCAGCTTGGCATTGATGTCGCGCGTGGAATACGCCCATGCAATCCTGACAATTCCAGGTGAGTATGCGCATTCACAACACCTGGCATAATGACGCTATCGCCAAGATCAACACCAGAAGGATCCGAAGAACCGACTGGTCTGGAGGCTCCAATAGCCGAGACCATCCCATCTACGATCTCTACCCAACCATCTTTAATCGGCGTCGATGTAATCGGCAGAACCCATCGGGCATAATAGCGATTACAAGACACAGGCTTTCGTCGTAATGGCAGCTAGCTGTAACTTTAATCAGGTCGGGTTCTGGCAAGTTGTCTCTGCTTCCCGACCGCGCTTCGCGCGGCGTATCGGTCAAGTTCTTCAGGAAGCGATGTATGTCCTGCGGTCCTCGCAACTGACAATTCTGTCATCCGCGGAATATCCCGCATACGAAATATTGGATCACCAAGTATTTCGTAATGCATATTTCGGCGTTTAGGAAGAAATCCAGCGTCTTCGATATTACGAACGATCTCAAGTTCATCCATGCAGTACGACGCACCAGCCGCTCGTACGACGTTCTCTTCGATCATCACACTTCCCATATCGTTGGCTCCATAGGCCAAACTCAACTGACCAACTTTCCCGCCCTGAGTAACCCATGACGCCTGAATGTTACCGACGTTATCGAGAACCAAGCGTGCCAATGCCAACGTTCTGAGATACTCAATCCCTGTGGCTTCGACGCCATCAAGCTCCGTGTGTAACGGTTGATAGCTCCACGTGATGAAGGCAGTAAAGCCATGTGTTTCATCCTGCAATTCCCGTATGCGCATCAGATGTTCGACGCGTTCCCGGTATCCCTCGACTGTGCCGTACATCATTGTTGCTGTACTGCGAAGACCAGATTCATGCGCACAACGCATTACACCGAGCCACTCATCTGCGGTTGCCTTACTGTAACAATTTAGTTCTTGACGCACCCAATCGACGAGTATTTCGGCACCACCCCCAGGAATACTGTCAAGTCCAGCAGCAATTAACCGATCGACGACTTCCTTTACCGGCAGTTGAGACAACCGAGACAAATGAATCACTTCTGGAGGTGACAAAGCATGAAGTCTGAAATCCGGATATCGGCACTTAACCGCACGAAATAAATCTTCGTACCAATCCAGGGGCAGGTCTGGGTTGTGACCGCCCTGTAATAATAGCTGCACACCACCAACGGCTATCGTTTCATCAATCTTTGCAAAGATTTCTTCGAATCCAAGTACAAAACCATCACCTGAACCAACTTCTCGGTAGAAAGCACAAAAGTTGCACTTCGCTACGCAAATGTTCGTGTAATTCACATTGCGATCAATGATGTAACTCACAATGCGGTCGGGATGCTTCTTGGCGCGAACCGAATCAGCTAAAAGGCCGAGTTCGTGGATAGGAAGGTCTTGGTAAAGCGCTAAGGCCGCTTGCCTATCGAGGCGCCCTCCATCAAGAACCGTTTGAACAGCGGCGTCAATTATTGCCACGCTCATTTCTCGTAAAACTGAAGCGCTCCAGAGTGTTGAAAAATGCCCGTTTTAAGAGCCAATTCAAAGTAACGCCTAAGTCCGTCACGGCAATCGCCAGCCAATTCAAACTGAACATTCTTACGCAGATACTCACGAGCAAGTTCAGCTTGATCTTCATCTGTCGGTCCGAACTGTCCAGCGATTTCATCAAGCGCCTGCAAGCCCGCATCACGTGCTTTTTCCAGCGCCAAAAGATGCTCAGAATCGACAGCGCCATCCCGCCCAGCCCACACCGCCCAGACGAACGGCAAGTTCGTCATAGATCGCCACTCTTCGCCAAGATCAATCTTTTCAAGGTCGGCAACAGTCTTGTGCTCGGTAAAAAGAGCAGCATCTCCGATGAGTAACGCTGCGTCACAACGCTTCAACATTGAATCAAGGTCCGGCGCCATCGTGTGGAAATTTGGTTCAATATCAAACCACTCAGCACATAAAATCCGAAGCAGGGTAGCAGCTGTCCTAGAACTCGTATCGACAGCAATCGACCGAATAGCTTGTATCGGCCTAGTCGCAAACAACGCCACTGACTCCACGGGACCGTGAGACACAACTCCAATATCAGGAACCAAGCGATAGTGGGGTTTGCGAAGGTACTCTATGCTCGGTATGAGAGCCAAATCGACCGATCGTTCGTGTAATAGCGACGCACATTTAGCAGGGACGTCAAACTTAAACGAAAATAGATCTTTCTGAGCTTCAAGCCCATGTACCAAAGGACGTGCATTCAGATACTGTACCGCTCCGACACGGATCGCACTCATCGTTTAACTCTACTAGTCCTTGATTATTTTATGAGAAGTTAATTGGAGTTAGTTCGAATCGACAGTTTCGTTGCACAGGCTCCAACGAGGCCGCAAGGATGTTTTTTTTAATCTCTTCAAGTGGACCACGTCTCCGACCATTCTCAAGTGTATCGAACGGCGACACCCTGTCTAAATCATTGGCCCCGAACGCAAGCGCGACCTGAGCCAATTTCGGTCCGTAAAGTCTCCAATCAATTTGTATCGACGGGATATTGTCGACCAGCACGCGCGCTAACGCAACCCGATGCAAATCTTTGTAGCCGGTTGTAGGCTCTAGCTTCAGCTTTCTTGGTAGGGGAGAAAACGTCTGAATCCCATGGTCATGATTCCATCCCTTGATACGATTAGCCGCAACGTCTGCAGGCAACACGGTATCCTGAATAACCGCACTATTAATTAAAATGCCTGCCTCTACACAGCGCTCTATCCAGACTGCATCGATTTCACTATCCACACTTACTTCAGACAGACGAGCTAAACCATTTCGCTTGAGGTTCAACAAAAGCCGCTTAAATCGGCCGGACTCACTGGCGCATAGCGACACCAGGTCCTCAAGCCTAAACCCTGTAACGGGTACCTGCCCGGACAGCGAAACTATTCGCTGAACTTCCCGAGCTGCGTTATCCATCGAATCTGGACAACCAATAATTCTCACCTCACCAGCGGTATCCGGTATCTTTTGACTATCGAGCTCTTCATTCACTGCAACTTCAAAAACACGGACAAAGGTAACTCGAGGTCCTGACTCACGTCGCCTTCGCTCATCTGCCAGCACGCCGAGTCGAAGTAAATTAGTAGTCGACGACAGTTCAGAAATATCAAGCTCTGAAAGCACATCACCAGCCACAAGCTTCTCCGCGACCGAATCAAAACGTGATCGATCCATCAGGACTTCTCGCCCACTCCGGGCAGGTGATTCGCATCCTTCATCGCCTGAGTAATTGCCTCTGCGACCGCAAGTGCACGCCGACCGGCAACACCAGTAACACTTGGCTCAACACCATCACGAACTGAACTCACGAAATCTAAGAGTTCGCATTCGAGTGGCTCAACCGTCTCCACTTCAATTGGCCCACCTTCAACGGAAGGGCTTCCATTATTACTTCTGGAAACCTTCCAGGCTTCCACCTGCTGCTCCGCGTAATCAACGGTAATTAACGCATGCGGCTGAAAGACACGCAGCTTCCTAACCTGTTCACGACTGATCCGACTAGCCGTGAGATTCGCAATACAACCGCTTTCAAACCTTAACCGGGCATTCGCAATATCGATGCGATCAGTC
>CAUZRA010000112.1:0-5375 GCA_963582035.1 Vicinamibacteria bacterium
ACCCATGAACGGCGAGTTCGAGACATTATCGAAGCCGAATATCCCGACATTTCAGTGTCGTTATCTTCTGACGTTGATCCGGCTTTTAGGGAATATGAGCGAACAGTGGTTACGGCATTCGATGCGTACACGAAGCCCGTGCTTCGTGATTATCTCAGTGAGTTGGATTCAGCCTTATCTAAAAGTGGTGTTGTGGCGCCTTTGCAGGTCATGCAGTCGCGCGGTGGCATCAGTGCAGCAAGCACTGCAACCAAGCGACCTGTTCGACTTTTTCTCTCTGGGCCCGCTGCAGGGGTAATCGGCGGAAGTGGAGCGGGCCACGCCGCAGGGGAAAACAATCTAATTACTGTAGATATCGGGGGTACCAGCTGTGACATTGCGCTGGTTGCCGAAGGGAGGCCCTTAGTAAGGCCTGAAGGAAGAATTGATGGTTATCTGGTACGTGTACCGATGGTGGATGTTAATGCCATGGGTTCGGGAGGCGGCAGTATCGCTTGGCTTGACGCAGCTGGCGGATTGCGAGTGGGACCACAATCGGCCGGCGCCGATCCAGGACCCGCCTGTTATGGGCGCAATGGGAAATTAGCTACCGTCACTGATGCATCGATAGCGCTTGGTTTTTTAAATCCGGATTATTTCGCCGGCGGCACGGTTCCGCTAGATCGTGGGCTCGCCGAACAGGCCATACGAGAAACCATCGCCGTACCGTTGTCAATGACGGTCGAACAGGCCGCACTTGGTATTCATCAGGTAGTGAACGCACAAATGGCTGAAGGTATGCGTCAAGTGTCAATACGCCAGGGCCATGATCCAAGAGATTTTTCCCTCGTTCCGCTGGGTGGGGCAGGTCCGGTACATGGCATACCGCTGGCCGAGGAGCTTAGCATCGATACGGTTATTATCCCGCGTCACCCTGGAGTTTTGTCCGCAGAGGGGTTGCTTGTTGCGCCAATTGAGCACGAAGTATCGATTGGGTTTCCGCATGATCTCGATTCGGTGGGTATTAATGAATTAAAAATGATATTTGATGAGCTCGATGCGCAGTGCGCAGCCCTGATGGATGCGGAGGCAAACGAAGTCGAGAATGTCGAAATCATTCATGCGGTGGACATCTGTTATGTCGGTCAGTCGCATTATCTCGATATTACTGTCGACTTGAGCGACGCTAAGCCGCGTGAGTCCATTTACCGTGACTTTATTCATGCTCACGAACAGGTTTTTGGCTACAGCACGGAGTCGCCGGCGCGTATTGTCAACTTGCGTAGTATTCATCGTTCGCAGAGGCATGAGCTCAGTGTTCCGATAGCAGCAGAACAGTCAAGCCAGAATCCTTTAAAACGACGTCGCGTGGTGGTATTCGAGGTTGGTAAAGACACTGAGGTCGATATATTCGATCGTTCATGTCTATCTGTTGGAACAGCCATTGATGGGCCTGCCATAATTGAGCAGTCGGATACGACGACCGTCTTACATGTGGGCTGGACTGCAACTGTCATTGAGAGCGGTGAACTGATACTCAAAAAAAGGGTAACACCATGAATCGAATGATCGATACGACGACGATAGATCCGATAACACTTGAAGTAGTGAGAAACAAAGTTGACGGGATTGCTAACGAAATGCAGTCGACATTGCTCCGGAGTTCTTTCTCTACCGTGGTAAAAGAGGGTTTAGACGCGTCAGCTAGTCTATTCACGCTTCACGGAGAAACGCTCGCCCAGGCCATCGCGATCCCCATACATCTGGCAACTTTAATTCCAATCATCGAGACAATCGTCAGGACCTTCCCGCTCAATGAAATGAAGCCAGATGATCTCTACATCATGAACGACCCGTATCTGGGTGGGACTCACCTTCCGGACATTGCGATCGTGATGCCGGTATTCTTCGATAACAAGCCCATTGCAATTAGTGCTGCGATGACACACCACCAGGATGTAGGAGGAATGTCTCCTGGCTCGGTTCCCCCGAATGCGACGGAAATATATCAGGAGGGCATTCGAATACCACCGCTAAAACTTCGAGAAGGGAAAGAGTTCAATGACACGCTCATTCAGATGCTTAAACTCAATGTCCGCGTTCCACAAGTTTTTATGGGTGATCTTGGTGCTCAGATATCTGCCTGTACGGTCGGCGCGCGTCGCGTAGTTGAGTTGGCTGATCGATACGGACGCATCCAAACGTTACAAATCTTCAACGAACTATTGGATCGATCAGAACAACTCACTCGCAAAGCGCTGGAAGCGATTCCTGATGGCACCTATAGTTACGTCGATTATCTGGATAATGATGGTGTCAATCTTGAGGAGTCAGTCAGAATTGAGGTCGCTGTTACCATTAGCGGGAGCGAATTTCATTGTGATTTCGAAGGCACCGACCCGCAGACTCGTGGACCATTCAATGCAGTTAAGTCTGGATCTCAGGCAGCTGCTTATTATGCAGTGCGTGCTGTAACCGACAGTTCGATCCCGACCAATGGGGGTTGTTTTCGATCAGTTAGCTTGCATCTGCCAGAAGGTACCCTGGTAAATCCGGTCGAGCCCGCCCCAGTAAATTCGCGAACCGCTACATTGAAGCGCATTGCAGGTAGCATTGTTGGTGCGTTGAAAGGAGCGCTCCCTGGCCATATACCGGCCGATAGCGCAGGTGAGTTATTGGTATTGTCACTGGGCGGAAAGAGTTTGGATGGTAAGCCTTATGTTGTGGGTGAGTTCAACGCCGGCGGTAGTGGTGGCGGGCCCAGAAAAGATGGAGTAGACGTGATTGAGACCGACGGCAGCAACTGTATGAATATGCCAGTCGAAGCACTGGAACTGGAAGCACCAGTTCGCGTTCACCGCATGAGTCTACGGACTGATTCCGGCGGGGTCGGTGAATTTCGTGGTGGGTTAGGATGTGTCCGGGAAATTGAATTTCTGGCCGACGATATCGCTTTGACCCATCGAGGTGAGCGTCACCGTCATGCAGCGCGTGGTTCACAGGGAGGTGGGGCCGGTGCTAAAGCGTTTTCGAAAATTGTCCGGCGAGACGGTAGCGAAGAAGTGGTCAATTCAAAACTTTTTACAGTAGTCCACGCGGGGGAGCGGCTTATTGTGGAAACCGCCGGTGGGGGTGGATACGGAAAGCCCAATAAACGTAATCGCCAGGCGATTCGTGATGATGTCAGTAATCGAAAAGTAAGCCAGCAGTGTGCAAATGCTGAGTACGGACTCGACGATGTCAACTAGGTACAGTCATTTGTATTGAGGGTCTTAGTGTGCCAAAGCGCGGGTCGCTCCTGTTTTCTCCTTATCAACTACGAGGAGTTTCTTTTCGAAACAGAATTGTTCTGTCTCCAATGCAAATGTATTTGGCAGGCGATGATGGTATCGCTACTGAATGGCATTTTCAGCACTTGGCAAAATACGCTGTAGCGGGTGCGGGCTGCGTTTTTACAGAGGTTCTCCCGCCTGAGCCGCGAGGTCGAAATACTCATTGGGACCTCGGTATTTGGGATGATGCGCAGATTCCGGCTTTAAGTCGCATTGCTGCTTTTATCGAGAAAACAGGTGCTGTTCCCGCTGCACAGACTGGTCATGCTGGCACCAAAGCGGCTCGCCAGAGGCCTTTTGATGGTCTCCAGCCCCTCGGTGATGATGACACAGCTCGTGGGGAGCCGCCGTGGCAGCCGGTGGGTCCGATGGCCGAGGCGAATGTTGAGGGCTATCACCTACCGCATGCTCTTTCTCCATCTGAAATCCATCAACTCGTCGATGATTTTGGCCAAGGTGTACGACGCCTTGGTGCGAGTGGTTTTCGTTTTCTTGAAGTTCATGCAGCCCATGGCTACTTACTTCATTCGTTTTACTCCCCGATCAGTAATCGACGTACCGATGCTTATGGAGGTGATCGTTCTCGGCGGATGCGTTTTGCTCTCGAGGTGGCCGAGTCCGTACGTGCTAATTGGCCTGATGAGTTCCCGTTGAGTTTCCGCATCTCCAGCATCGATGCGGTGGATGGAGGATGGGATCTAGAGGATTCGCTGATTTTGGTTCGAGAACTAAAATCTCGCGGTGTTGATATTGTTGACTGTTCCTCACGCGGCGTCGGAGCCGCGAATTCATTGGCCCGTCTTGAAAAAGAGGGTAAATCTCTCGAAGAAGGTTATCAGGTTCCGTATTCCGAGTACCTGAGGACAGAGGTACCCATTCCGACGATAGCGGTTGGTTTGATCACAAGGGCCGAGTTTGCTGAAAAAATACTCCAGGAAGGACGAGCCGACTTGATAGCTTTGGGTCGTGAGTTGCTCTACAACCCCCACTGGGTGCTTCATGCTGCGCGGGCGCTTGAAGAGGAAACAAAGTGGAATGATTGGCCGCCGTCCTGGAATTGGTGGTTGGAGAGGCGCGAGAAGCTCGGTATTAAACGGGCAGAGTGAATCATTCTGATTATTAAATGCTTCTGCGGCTAGACGCCTTCACCTGAACTCGGGAGCAACTTGACGTCACTCCGAAGGTAGCGATACGGATAAGCGCGAGGATCAACAATATGGGCGCCTGGTGCGATAGCAATCAAGGTTCTTTCGGCGATGTAATCGAAATCCGCTCTAAAGTGACAGGTGCTTTTCAGTGCCAATATTTTCTGTTTGTCTGGTTCAATACCAATATGACGAAGGATGTCTTGGTCGTAAGCTTGCATACGCTTGCTCGAGACAAAGACCGACACTCCGCCAATTCTAAGCACTGCACAGGGCCCTAGGTTGATCTGGCGACCCGGAATACTGCGGCCGGTGGTAACGAATGTTCCGGCACTTAGATGGGTGACTTCAAATTTTCCTTTAAACGCCTCTACACTCGGGATATTGTGTTTCCCTCCGATCGCGATAGTTAATCGAGCACCGATACCTGCTTGATGAGCCGCTAGGGCAGCATCAGTATCTGTGAAGACGCAGAGGACAGCATCAATAGCGTCGTGGCGCACGAGTGCCTCCAGAAGCCCCGTTGTGTCTCCTGTACCTCCACATCCGGGATTATCTTGAGTATCAGCAATAATGACAGGTCGATTAGCCTTTTTAGCTATGCTCATAGCCTCGATCACAGCTTCATCTGGTGTTAGGAGAGGCTCTGCAAACTCGGTCTCCCGTTCGATGACCATCGTTTCGAGCTTATCGATTGCCCCCTGCACTGTCCGTTGTGAATAACCGTGGCACACAACTGCCGGACCACATTCATTCAAATCAGATGGTGGAAACCCGGCAGCGTAACAGAGGTTAAGTACGTCACCTCCTTCTCCGGCAACGCTGGCGTCCACGATGCCTTTGGATGGATCGATTAACGTGCACTGAAAATTAAGAGGTAGAAGAAACGGTATGCGTCTTAGCAGGCGATGTTGGGGTA
>CAUZRA010000113.1:0-5359 GCA_963582035.1 Vicinamibacteria bacterium
AGAGTGGTTATTTCAGACCTTTGCAGGAGGCCGGAGGGACTCTGAATGGTTCGACCAATATGGATCGTACCAACTACTGGGAAGTGGTTCCGCGGGACGCACTCGACCGAGCACTCTGGATGGAATCTGATCGGATGGGCCATCTATTACCAGCCTTAACGCAGGACAAGCTTGATAACCAACGGGACGTTGTTTTGAATGAGCGACGCCAGACGTACGAGAATCGTCCGTATGGATTTGCGTGGATGGCCCTGTTGGCGGCCCACTATCCTTCACCCCATCCCTACCACTGGCCGACGATTGGATTTCCAGATGATATTCGTGCAGCGAGCCTGAATGATGTTCAAGAATTTTTTTCTCTGTATTACCATCCGGCAAATGCTTCTTTGGTTATTGCCGGTGACGTCAACACCGATGAAGCCATTGCGGTAGCCACTGATCACTTTGCACCGCTTGCACCTGGAACTCTTAGTGGCCCCGTAACTGCGTCGCTGGACAGAATGTCTGGGACGCAGTACTTGCGACTTAATGATCGCGTGGAGTTACCACGTCTCTATCTCAGTTGGCCCTCGACCGCTTTATTTGGGGATCATGACGCAGAACTTGACTTGGCCGCAGATATTTTGGCTAGTGGGAAATCATCGCGCTTGTATCGAGCATTGCTGCATGACCGGGAAATTGCGACGGATGTGTCGGTACACCAAGCTTCCAGTGAGTTATCTGGTATTTTTTCGATTGTTGTGACGGCTGCACCTGGACACACGCTTTCGGATATCAACATTGTGGTCGCTGATGAGATCCACCGGATGCAGTCCGATGGTGTTACCGAAGAGGAATTCACGAGGGCGCGGAACAGAATGGAAGCTGATTTCGCGTGGCAATGTCAATCGGTAGGTGGATTTGGTGGCGTGTCTGACCAATTGAACGCATACAACGTTTTTGCCAAGACACCTGGGTTTTTTGAGACGGACTGGAATCGCTACAAATATGCGACGCCTGGTTCGATTTGTGAAGCGATTACGATGTTGTTGACGCCAGAGACCGAGGTTGCTTTGAGCATCGTGCCGCAAAAAATTGCTGATGCCGCGTTGCCAGAGTCCGATCTCTTGGAGATGAGGTGATTTCGTGCCAGTAGATCGGAATGTGCTTCCACCTTTGCGGGAACCGACGGTGCTTAATTTTCCGTCGATCGAACGCGAAATGTTACCGAATGGTGTCAGACTTTGTACGATTGATCATGACCAACCAGGATTAGTGAATTTGGTGGTGTTGCTTCGAGCAGGTTCTGCTACTGATCCTTCTGGCTACGAAGGGCTCGCGGGTCTAACAGCGAGCCTGCTTGACGAAGGTTGCGCCAAGTACTCGACGCTTGATTTGCATAAAGCCTTGGGTGATATCGGGGGACGACTGTCAACCGATGTGTTTAGTGACGGCACGGTGTTGTCGATCACTGTTTTGGAACGTCACCTTGTTGCGGCCTTGGATTTACTTGTGGAGGTTGCGACGTCGCCGTGCTTCAGCGACGAGGCTGTCCGCCGCGTACGAACGCTCCGCTTAAGCCGGCTATCTCAGCTCCGTCATTCTGGCGCTTCTGTTGCTGATCGTGTTTTCCGAAGAGGTGTCTATCCATCTCATCCGTACGGGCATGCACCGATTGGCACTGAGCTTGGCTTAACCGCAATAGATCAGGCCGAACTTCGGGCGTTTCATACAGCACAGTATGCCCCGGATCGTTGGACGGTATTTGCAGGTGGCGGAAGCGATTCGTCTGGTCTGCGTGCAGTCGTTACTGAGAGGATCGGCAGGTTACCAACTGCATCGTTGGCGTCTCGGTCAGATCTTAATGCGCCTCCCATGGACCCGGAGTCGGCGCCTGGTCGGCTCTTGTTTGTTCCTCGTGATGGTGCAGTCCAAAGTGAGATTAGAGTTGGATTGCTTGGTGTTTCGAGGCATGTCGAAGGCTACGAAGCATTGAAAGTGATGGACATGGTGCTGGGAGGTCAGTTTGAAAGTCGACTCAATCTGAATCTTCGAGAAGCGAAAGGTTATACGTATGGAGTGCGTTCCTCGTTTGACGCGAGATGCGGTCGGGGTCCCTTTGTTGTGCAGACGGCAGTCGATGCGCCGGTGACCGCTGCAGCGATCAAAGAGGTCATACGTGAAATCATTGATATTCGGGAAGGACGACCGGTTACAGATGACGAACTTGACGTTGCGCGCTCAGCGTTAACCCGCGGGTTTCCTCGTAACTTTGAAACTGCAGGTCAGGTTGTTGTTGCTGCAATGCGTCTCGAATTGTTTGGGTTACCGGATGACGAATATACGACGTTCATTCCACGTATTGTCAAAGTCGACCGGGACGCCGTCACGACGGCGGCCCAACGGCATCTTGATCCGGAGGGCTTACTCACGGTGGTGGTTGGGCCACCTGATGTCAGAGCGTCGCTTTGCGATCTCGGTTTTGGAGAACCTCTCAATGCGACAGATTAAAGGCGCGTCTCTTTAGATACCAAATGCACGACGAAGAAATCGAATGAGTACGAAACCATCGATCCAACTAAAGGGTGCCTTACCGGTACTATAGTGGCCACACGGAAGCACAAATACTTTCGGATTAAAACCTCTAGCACGGAAGTCGCTGACAAGTTGCTGCGATAGCTTTACAGGGAACGACAGGTCATGTCGTGCGTAGACTAATAATGTCTGTTTTCCACGCATGCGTTCGACGAATGGCGCCGGACTGATTGGTAACCAGATTTGTCGTAATAGTTCGAGGTCAATTGCATTACCGAATCCTTGCCGGACGTGTGCTGTCGACAGTCCATCCCAGACAACGTCGGCAAAATATGGTGAAATATGATTTAAAGCCACGACTGAAATACGTGGGTCGTGCGCAGCTGTTAACATCGCGAGACAGGAGCCAAGACTGGTGCCGAGCAGGCCGATTTGTTCGTAGCCTTGCGTGATCAGCCAATCGATGGTTCGACGCGTGTCGAGTACAGCCTGTCGACACACTTGTACGGTACGTCCAACGTTGGCGCTGACGATGTAATCGGCCCGATGAAGTTCAGTCGGCATACGGTTGTCGTGGTACGGCAGACTCAGTCTGATCGCGCTAATTCCAAACTTTGCAATTAGTTGTGATAGCCCGATGTGTCCACCTGGGTCGGCATTCCATTGGGGAAGTACTACAACGGCACGTTTTGGTGCGTTGCTTGGTTGATCTGCCTGAAAGTACCTCGCACGTACCGTATTGTTCTCGTGATGCGGCGTTTTGAATGGGCTCGGAAATGAGACCTCGTCGCCGCGTAATGTGAAGTCAGTCGTGTCGATTGACTCAGTGCGGTAAAAGCGGTCTGAGTCGGATACGGCACGCGATGCCCATGCGCGTAGTGCTTCTCCCGGAGCAAGTGAGTGGTCTGCGTCGTCTACCCAATCAAGTCCCCATTCAAACGGACGTACCACACGGTCTGTGGTCACAGCGACAAGCCGTCGCTCCCACGTATGAAAGAATCGTTGAATCATCGTATTGCCAACCGCGCATATTAGCAGTTAGGGTGTTTCGCTTTTGCGCGCCATGATGGTCGACCGCTAGTATGCACCGTATGAGTGTTAAGCAAATTGATGTACGGCAGGCGCATGAACTTCAACGGACGGACAGTTACACCTATGTGGATGTCCGGTCGGTACCAGAATACGACAAAGGACATCCGTCTGGTTCGCATAACGTACCACTTCTAAATTTTGATGCCAGTATCGGGCGCATGGTTCCAAACGCAGATTTTCTACGTGTGATGCAGGCTAACTATCCTGCCGATACGAAGCTTCTAATTGGCTGTCAGGTCGGTGGTCGATCATCTCAAGCTGCGCAGATACTTTCGTCGGCAGGTTATACCGATCTTTCAAATGTGATGGGTGGTTTCGGAGGAGCGCGGGATCCATCGACGGGGCAGGTGCATGCTGAGGGCTGGCTCGAGGCTGACCTTCCCGTCGAGATGTCGGCCACGCCAGACGGAAGTTACGAGGAACTCAAGGAAAACGCGAGTTCCTAACAGTTATACGTTTATCATCGATTCCACTTGTTTTGCGAGTGTGAGTAGCTCATTGGTGGCATGGTGACGGCCGACAAGTTGAATTCCGATAGGGATTCCATCAATCCTTCCACACGGAAGAGAGATAGCCGGGTGACCTGTTAAGTCAAATAACTGCGTCAGACGAAGCGTCAGTGCTCGGACGGAGTCGGTTTCGCCGTCTATAGTCACACTGTCATCACCGAGCAGCGGAGGTACGATTGGAAGGGTAGGAAGAATTAAAGCCTCACTTTTCACAAGTGCGTTATCTACCTCTCTTCGTAAAACTTCCCGTCCGTGTTGCGCAAGCAAATAGTCTTCTGCAAGAACGTAGCGGCCTAGTTCGAGTCGTGCTCGCACACTAGGCGAGTACAATTCTGGTTGCGTCTTGAGTGTCAACTGGTGACTCAATGCGGCCTCTGGTAGCTGAGTGTGTAGGTATACCGCAGGTATTTCAATTGCGTGTGGTATTTCAACGTCTGTGATAACGCTACCGCATGCTTCTAGTGTGTGTACCGTGTGCTCGAAGATGCTGGCAATATCTTTGTCCATTTTGTCGAAGAAGTACTTGCGTGGGACGCTGAAATGCGTTTGATCGAGCGTTTTCTGGTGCTTCTTTGGTGCTTCGTCTGGTGTTTGTCTGAGTAGTTTGAAGAGTAATTGTGCGTCGGCGACTGTGCTTGTAAGTGGTCCAGCGTGATCAAGTGTCGGAGCGAGTGGAATCACACCAGAAAGACTAACTTCGCCGTGAGTGGGTTTTAGTCCGACTACACCGCATGCGGATGCAGGGATGCGGATCGAGCCACCTGTATCCGTGCCAATCGATGCGATGGCCATGTCTGTTGCAACGGAAACTGCCGACCCACTGCTTGAACCACCTGGAATCCGTTGTTCGCTATGAGGATTTCGAGTTAATCCGAATGCCGATTCGTATCCGGTGGTTCCGAAAGCGAATTCATGAAGATTGCATTTCCCAATTACGATTGCCCCTGCCTGACGTAGCCGAGTGACGAGCGCGGCATCGGTTGACGCCCGATGATCAGCGCGTACGTGGGACGCAGCGGTTGTGCGAGTGCCTCTGACATCGATCATGTCTTTGACGGAGATCGGAATGCCGTGCAGCGGACCAACGTCGTGCCCGTCAGAGATCGCCGCATCTGCATTACGAGCCTGTCTACGTGCATCATCAGCGAACACAGTGATGAATGCATTCAAGACATCGTCTTGTTTTTCGATTGCGTCGAGACAAGAGTTGACGAGGTCCAGACAGGAACCTTGTCCGGATCGTA
>CAUZRA010000114.1:0-5359 GCA_963582035.1 Vicinamibacteria bacterium
CTTTTGCAGGTCGAAGGCATTAAATGGACGGTTATTGCTGGGCAACTGAACGACCAAATCGTGATTTCCGTCAGAAATGTCGGCTACACGCGTCATGCTGGAACATTCGTCAATAAATGGTTCAAGGCCATCGGAAGTGCAGGTGGCCATCGAGCAATGGCTAAGGCAGTCGTTCCCATCGGCGCATTCCAAAACAAATTCGGCACGATAGAGACAGATAAAATTACAGTGTTAATTGGAGATCTCGCAACACAGTTTATCCTTGAATCGAATCAGAAACCCTGACCGCAGTAATCGATTCAGTCCCAACAATTACCGGTCATACGAGTAGTGACAGAAAACCGTTATAGGTTAGTTTGCCTACTCGTCAACGTCATACTCATGAGCCGCAAGTCGCTCAGAAATAGAATCCGTTTCATAGGATTGTTCGCCAGACGGCACATCGATAAGCTCGCCGCTTTCCGCAACGACCGCTTCAACAAACTGCCTAGAACCATCCTCGTAACCACGGTTTACTAATTCGTCCAAATTAATAAGCCTGTCCGACTCTTTGTCGTAACACCCATTAAAATCAAAGGGTCCCACTGGATTGTGCATCGGCCGCACATGAAACAGCGCTTGAAATCTTGTCCCGACGCTAGCCAAGGCATCCTGCAAAGCGGCCGTCTCAGAACTGAGCAAATACTGACCTGCCCTTCCGCGTATGTCGTGACGGTCCACTGCAAGCGTATGAGGACCAGGTGCCGAAGGAAAGGAAGAGACGAGAATAACCTGCTCGGCCCCAGCCCGTGCAACTTCATCGAGAAGCCGTGACATCGAAGTAGGTCGATCTGATACTCGGTGCGTTTCTCCGCGCCAAGCGCTTTCCGGCGCGTGACTAACAAAATGTGGTTCTGTTACGAGTGGAAGGCTCAGCGAACTGGCCAGCGCATCAAAAGCGAGTCGTTTCGGTTCTGTTGAAAGATCTACCACCTCAAGTAACCGACCCTCTGCATCCGATCCTGACACATCAGCCAGATAAGCCTGACGATGTGGTTCAGCCAACAGAGCATACGTAATATCACGTCGAGCATCGATATCGTGCGCCACGATGAGAAGCTCGCAAAATCCTGGTTGCCCGACGTTATCCCCGAGTAACTCCGCATACCGTTCGCCCAGATCCTTATTTACCGGCACCTCAATTCGAGAGGCGCCACTCATGACCTGCCACAACCCACCACTAAACCATTTGACCGCTGCAGACACTTCAAGTGGTGTTCCTAGTAAACGCCACCAGAGGTCTCCTCGCACCCGACGTCTCGGAACACGACGCACCGACGACAAGAATGTATCGATTAAGAGCAATGCGAGAAGAGTGGCCACCGCAATAAGAATCAACCTCGGTATGTAGGTCGGGAACGCGGTCGGTGCAAACACTGTATCGACCAATCGCGCATAAGCTGCAATAATTGAACTACCAACATCCAGACCAATCAGCTCAAACAAATATCCGACAGGATAGGCACTCGCTGCACCAACCAAAGCCACCATTGGCAAAACCAAGGTCGCCACCGCTGCAGACGCCATCCACAACGCAGCACGGAGAATCCGACGCCAGCGGTATAGCCGCCCAACACCAGCATTACGCCATACCCCACCAGATTCCCATAATCCTGAGCCGCCGTCGATAGCCGTAAACATAGCGCCTACGGCACCTATACCGCGCCCCGCCACGAGGTCGACTTTGACACCGGCCTCATGCAAAGCCCGAACAACTCCTGCGTGATAGGCACCGGCTGTGCCAGTACCTGTTAGCACCAGTGCGGTTCGTAAGTGAGGGATATAGCGGCGGTTAGGCTGCACCGTGGCTCGTGCCTACAAATCGTGGATCGTCGTCACGGTAACAATCTCAAACTCACGCACACCTTTTGGCGTGGTTACCGTGATCTCATCGCCTTCTTCTTTGCCGACGATCGCACGACCAATCGGAGACGCCGTTGATATCCAGCCCTTGTCAGGATCGGTATCTTCTGGCATCACAAGTTCATATTTAACCATTGCATCGTCTTCGTCACGGAGACTAACGCATGAACCAAAGGCAGCCCGGTCGTGAGGTAAGTGTTCAAGATTCATCAGTGCGATTTCCGCCACACGAGTCTGAAGCAAACTGATACGAGCCTCTACGAATCGCTGCCTTTCCTTCGCAGCTTGGTACTCTGCATTCTCTCGGAGATCACCATGCTCACGCGCTATCTGAATCTCCTTTGGAAGATCGTGCTTCAATTCGCGGTCGAGCGTTTGTATCTCATCCTCAAACCGCTTTAAAAGTTTTGCTTTCATACCAGCTTCGTAGCGTAGCACATCTGGTATGCTCGCCCGCACGCGTGAAGAGCATTACATCTCGTCAGAACGTCTTAGTCACTCGCATTCGAAATGCGAGACGCGAACGACGTTCCACTCGGAAACACCTCGTATTAGACGGACTCCGAGTAGTGACAGATGCGCAACAATCCGGCATGGCGATCGACACGGCACTCGTTTCTACGACAGCGTTCAAAAACGATCCAGATGTGAAACATCTCTGCACACAATTCGATTCGAACAAAACCAGCCTTGCTACATGCTCAGAACGAATAATGGCAGCAGTTAGTCCACTGCGATCACCGTCTACAGTTGTTGCACTAGGTTCCTATAAGCCAGTGGACTCCGAAGAAATCATCTCCTACGAGCCAAGCAGCTTCATCGTCATGCCACTCGCGGTGCAAGACCCCGGGAACCTTGGGGCCATTATCCGCTCGGCTGTCGCAGCAGGCAGTGCAGGCATTATCGTCGACCATAGTTCAGCGGACCCATATGGCTGGAAAGCACTACGTGGCTCAATGGGATGTACTTTTCGACTGCCAGTTGCAGATACCGATAACACTCTTGAGACGCTCAGACAGGCAAAACACCTAGGGTGGACTATCGTTGCCACATCGCCACACAATGGGACCTCAGTCTACGACGCGAGTTTAAACCGCCGTGTCATTCTGCTTGTCGGCAACGAAGGTTCAGGCCTTGGATCCGATCTCGAACAGGAAGTTGACACTACATTGTCTATCCCAATGTCCGGCAATATCGAATCGCTGAATGTGGCCGTCGCAACAGCGATAATCGCCTACGAAATAAGGCGACAACGGCACGTGACATGAAAGAAGGTCAACTCTTCCAACCCAGCGACACCGAACCATTAACTGATGGTTCTCCTCTCGCTGAACGAATGCGGCCACGCACCTTCGACGAATTCGTCGGTCAACACGAATTATTAGATCGCGGCCAACCGCTACGAGAAGCGATCGAACAGGATGCATTGCAATCGATCATCCTGTGGGGCCCTCCAGGAACTGGTAAAACTACGTTGGCTCGATTAATTGCGACGACAAGTCATGCTCATTTCATTGCATTTAGCGCGGTTTTATGTGGAATCAAAGAAATCAAAGCCGTCATGGCCGAAGCCGAAGTAACCCGGCACCAATTCAATCGACGTACTATCGTTTTTGTTGACGAAATACATCGCTTTAATAAAGCGCAACAGGACGCCTTTCTGCCACGCGTTGAGGGCGGCGATATCATTCTAATTGGCGCCACAACCGAAAATCCTTCTTTTGAAGTCAACGCTGCGCTCTTGTCGCGCTCCAAAGTATTCGTACTTGAACCACTCTGCCCTGAAGATACTGTTGCTCTGCTGCAACGCGCGCTTACTGATCCCATACGAGGCCTCGGCGACCAGGAAATCGTCACGGATGACGACGCGTTAACAACTATTGCTAGACACGCGAATGGTGACGCGCGTGTGGCGCTGAATCTGCTTGAACTTACGGCGACTCTTGCCACGCCTAACGGACACGGCGCAACGGAAAGTAGCGACAGTCCGTCTTCGAAATGTATTGACCACAATGTACTCGCACGTGCGCTACAACGCCGCTCGCTTCTCTATGATAAATCCGGAGAGGAACACTACAACCTCATCTCTGCACTGCACAAATCATTACGAAACAGCGACCCCGATGCCGGGCTCTATTGGCTCGCACGTATGGTTGAAGCCGGCGAAGACCCACTCTACATTGCCCGACGATTGATCCGATTTGCATCGGAAGACATCGGAAATGCAGACCCTCATGCATTGACTATCGCCGTCGCAGCCAAAGACGCCGTCCATTTCATTGGCATGCCAGAGGGAAACACTGCACTAGCACAGGTCGTTACGTACCTGGCCACGGCTCCAAAAAGTAACGCCGTTTACTTCGGGTACGCAAAGGCCGCGGCGGATGCGCATCGGGAAGTAGCAGACCCGGTACCTCTGCACTTACGCAATGCGCCAACCAAGCTCATGAAACAACTCGACTACGGAAAAAACTATGAGTACGCGCACAATGACAAAGATGCTATTACTGGAATGGATTGCTTGCCGTCATCACTCAAAGGCCGTCAATATTACCAACCAACCACACGGGGATACGAAAAAAACATCTCGAAACGACTCAGTGCCTGGAAAGAAGTAAAGCGACAAAAACGCGACCGCTCAGAGGAACCTCACGAATGACGGTTCTCATCTACTACACGGGGCGCGCATTGCAATTACTCGGAATGTGGCTGCTATTGGTCGCGGTCGGCACGGCCGGACCGCTCGGTCCAAGCCCTCGAATATTCGGTGCTGGGATTGCAATATTTGTCGCCGGATGGTTCATCGTGAAGAAGCAGTCAAAGGAATAAGTAATCACTCCGGTAAAGCCAGCGCGATATACTCGCTCGGCATGTCTTCCCAACCCACCGTCACAACAATGTACTGCCGGCCGTCAACCATATAAGTCATCGGTGCTGCTGTCGTACCACCCGGCAAGGCGACCTCACCAAGCACACCCCCAGTCATTTTGTCGTACGCACGAAGCATCTTCCCACCGGCACCACCCCAGATAGACTTCAGTACGACAACACCTGTATTCCCTCCTTCTCCGAGAATCACAAGCGTCTTCGTTACCAATGGGGATACTCGACCGGGCTGCCCAAGATCTGGAAGATCCAAGTCTTTCAGAGCAGGATGCTCGGTCGGTCCACGGCCGTTCGCGACTGACCACAGGATTTCTCCCTGGTTTAAATCGATCGCAACCAACCGACCGAAGGGGGGTTTAAACAAGGGTAACTCTTGTGGCCCTTCAACAGGAGTCAGTGAGTCCAGTACGAGATTCATGTCCGACCGAGGATGCTCCGACGGAACAATCCCAATTACCGACTCACTATGAACCGATGGAACATAAAGGATGCCATGTTCAGGATCAACCGCGGCTCCACCCCAATCTGCCCCACCAACAACACCGGGCATTTGGAGAGTACCCTGTGTGCC
>CAUZRA010000115.1:0-5258 GCA_963582035.1 Vicinamibacteria bacterium
GCTCACTATCCCGTAATAATTCCCGCCGTGTTATTCTGAACTACACCCTTTTGAAGGATAGACGGGGTGATGACCCAAGGCAGATATTCGCTTGGGAAGAAAGGCACACCATGCAGGTTGGGATGCTAGCGTTTCTCGGACCAATCGGTTTACCGGAACTTGTGATCATTATGGTCATTTTAATTTTCATTTTTGGTGCGAACCGTCTATCCGGTATTGGAAAAGGGATAGGGCAAGCCATCCGAGGCTTTAAAGAAGAGATAAAAACTGACGACAAAGCCGAAAACGCCGAGTCACGAGGCTCTGAGTAGCAACCTCTAACAACATACACTTCTAAAAGAATAAAGCGGCGGATGACCTCCAGGTCTTCCGCCGCTTTCATATAAACAGCACTCGGTCAAAACCACAGCTTACTTCTTGGCTACACCCAGTCCGTCAAGATGGACGACTAAGTCAAGTCCCGCACGAGCGGCTTGAACTTCTTTGTCAATCTTCAAAATCTTACCGTCAGGACCGATGATAAACGTCCAGCGAAATGGGACCGGACGTTCATCATTGATCACGCCATAAGCCGACGCAACGCCCTTGCCTGGATCACTAAGCAGCGGAAAGTCAGCATGAAGCGATTCGGCAAATTCTTTATTCGTTTGAGGATCATCAATGCTAATCATGAAGTACTGCATATTGAATGTATTTAACTGGTCGCTGGAATCACGCAGCGACTTGCACTCAGCCGTTCAACCACCAGTGAACGCCTTTGGAAACCACGCCAACACCACTGTCGTCCCCTTGTACTGAGCAAGGCTGTGTGTATTTCCGTCGGTGCCTGGCAATTCAAAAGCCGGTGCATCGTCGCCCACTTCCAGCTCTTGCGCTGATATCGTAATCGCGCTAAACGCGAATACAACTGCGACAAACAGGATAAAGAGTCCTTTCATGGTCTCCAATTCCTCCTAACTGGTTGCAAGCTCCGGTCTGGAGCCTACAGCGTTACCAATCTATCAAACAGCTTACCTGAGAACGTTCTTCCAGGCTAGCCAAACACTCCGTAGCCGTGCATCACCTATACGCACTAATCTCACGTCATAACCATCCGGCGCTACTTATTAATACACACTAATTTCACTTAAGAAGATTGACGCATGAGGCTTGGTCTCCATATGCTGAGAGCTCGGTGGATTGGCAAAATACTGCAGCCGGACTCGGTCTTTCAATAGCAATTGCGCTCGTAGTTGCACAGATTGCCTCGCGATTGGTGAGATCTACACTAGCCGCGGTTACTGGTTCTCAGAATCGCAACTCTTTTAGTGAGCCCATCACACGGCGTCCTATTCGTGTTGTCCGCGCTGTCGTCTTTGTCGTAATTCTTGGACTTGCAACTCGCCCCGTACTCAACCTGTTCGATGTTGATTTGACGTTCGGTGTCCCTCTTGAAGAACTAACTGCTTGGCTATTCGCCCAGGGACTGCGCGTGGTTTTGATCGGCCTGCTCGGATATTTCACGGTTCGTGTCGCAGAACTCAGCATCAAACACTTCGAAGATATCGTCAGAGCACGGGCCGGAGACAACGCCGACAAGATTGAACTTGTCGAGCGTGTGCACACAATCAGTGGCCTGGTAACGAACGCCGTAAACATAATCGTTTTGAGTGCCGCCTCGCTAATGATGCTGCAAGAGTTAGGTGTCAACATCGCACCGTTACTGACCGGTGCTGGAATCGCGGGACTAGCAGTAGGATTCGGTGCGCAAAATCTAGTGCGAGATGTAATTTCAGGGTTCTTTTTTATTCTTGAGGACCAAGTTCACGTCGGCGATGTCGTTGAAGTCAACGGCACCTCCGGCCTTGTAGAAGCCGTCAAACTACGAACCCTAGTTCTCCGGGATCTTTCAGGGACTGTCCATGTTGTACCGAACGGAGAAATCACCACGCTGTCAAACAAAACAAAAGAATTCTCGTATGCAGTCCTCGACATCGGCGTCGCATACAAGGAAGACACCGACCATGTCTCTGCGGTGCTACACGATGTCGGCGCAAAGCTTAAATCAGATTCTGATTTTAATAACAGTATCTTGGCTTCATTAGAAATATTAGGCGTCAGCGAATTCGGTGACTCGGCCGTAGTCATCAAGATTCGGATAAAAACCCGGCCACTCAAACAATGGATGATCGAAAGGGAACTACGACGTCGTATTAAGAAAGCATTCGATGCCGAAGGTATCGAGATACCGTTTCCACATATGTCACTGTATTTCGGAGAGGCCAGCAAGCCCTTCCTTGCGCAGCAGATAGAACCCAGCAGTCTGACATCCTTCCAGAACACGGAACACGAAATCGATTCGCCGGACAACTCACGAGTACGAACCGCTGATTCTGAGGCCGAATCAGACGGTGGCTATGAATAACTGTTAGTGAACTAAACAGGTATTCGGAAACTGCGCATACCATCCGAACCAGAAAGCACGTTGGGATGGAATTCGGACAAGAGTTTCAATACGATCACCGACAAGAGTGAGGTCATCCTCACTCACCATCCAACGGCCACCATTGCTATCGACAACAAATCCCTCGGTATCAAAACGCTCAAAACATGTGACGCCCGCGTCGTAAACGCGATTTGCGCCCTCAGCGCTGGTCAGTACCACAAGGTCTCGACCTTCGTAACTGTCCATGTACACCGAATGCGATATGAGAGACTCTCAACCAATCTAATTGTCTGATGTAGTACTCTCAGGAATATTCAGCTACAAGCAAATGACTCTCGAACCGATCTACTCACAAACGGCAATACAAACACGAGTCGCAGAACTCGCAGCCTCACTTGACAATCGCTTTCTTCACAGTAATCCACCCCATATTATTGGCGTCCTAAAAGGCGGATTTGTGTTTGTGGCTGACCTCATACGGGCAATGTCTATCCCCGTCACTGTGGACTTCATCCGAGTGTCAAGCTACGGCTCACACAGGCATACTTCAGGTTCGCCACAACTACTTGAGTTGCCCGCTACGGAACTCAAGGGCCGCGATGTGGTCATCGTGGAAGATATTGTCGACACTGGCCTAACGCTGAACACGATCACAGCATCACTCTTAGCCCGACAACCACACAGCTTGACTACCGTAACGCTTCTAGCGAAACCGTCACAGCATAAAGTAAACGTTTCGATCGATCTGGTCGGTTTTAAACTCGGTAGCGAATTTGTCGTTGGTTACGGTTTGGACGCCAACGAAACCTATCGCGATCTCCCGTACCTTGCAATTATCAACACACCATAGACAAAAGTGAGATAAACCATGGCGACATCATCAGGACCGAAGACCGCGTCAACTGAAACGATAATTGACGTCTGGCAAACCGCTATTACCAGCGTCGAAACGAATAAGATTTTGATTCGCGGCTATCCAGTCGACGAATTAATGGGTCGACTCTCATTCGGAGATGCCGTATACCTTCTACTTGTTGGTGATATGCCATCACCGACAGTGAGTCGAATCATGGAAGCACTGTTGGTTTCTTCCATCGATCATGGGGCAATCCCGCCATCTACGATTGCTGCACGTACCGTCGCCGGGACGGGAGCACCGCTCCGTACAGCCGCGGCGGCCGGTGTGCTCGCCCTCGGTTCACCGCTCGGCGGCGGTGGAAGTATCGAAGCATGTATGCGGTTTCTCAACGAAGGGCTTGCGGTCGTTGGCGATTGGGTCTCATATGACGACGCAGCACGAAGATTACTCGACCAACGAGAGGGCACGGGACAACTACCGCCTGGCTACGGACATCGAATCCATAAGAGAGACCCCAGAGCAGCACGCTTAATGCAACTTGCCTTTGAACTTGAGCTTGAAGGGGGACACACCCAACTCGCGCGTGCCGTCGAACAGGAACTTGCTCAACGCCGGACCACCACTTCACACTCTGGCGGCACGTCGCTTAATTCAGATGGCGCAATAGCGGCTGTATCTGGAGACCTTGGACTGGACGCCGAAACAGCAACTTTACTCTTCACCATCTCTCGTGTACCCGGCCTGGTGGCTCACGCACTTGAAGAACAACGCCGCCAAGAGGCGACTCGCCACATCGACCCGAATCAACACGTCTATGACGGTCCACTTGAACGCCGCCTACCCGGCATGCCTATGTGACCCGTAGAAAAATCAAAAAATACTGAAAGTCATTATGGATGGAATTTCGATCGGTGAATAATGGTGGGCGCTAGTGGATTCGAACCACTGACCCCCGCCGTGTGAAGGCGATGCTCTACCACTGAGCCAAGCGCCCGACCAGAAACTAATCCTGGTCGAAGTGTAACCGGAAGTGCAAAGTACAAGCTACTAGCCTGTCAGCGTGCCTCAGCAATGAGAGCGTTCAGCATCCTTACATACTGCACTTCTGCATCTGCATCTCCATCAAACAAAACGGCCCCTGATCCAGTATCAACCATATCGGCGCCAACGTCTGAATCACTCACCAAACCATCTGCACCAGAATCTGTAATCAACACCTTTGTGTCAGGTATTGAGGCACCATTGAGATCCAAATAAACCTCGCGATAGTCACCTCTACTAATCTTTTCCTCAACATACATTGGCACCTCGTAACGCGCCGACACCACGATCAATTGGCCTGGAAATGCTAGCGCCGCGACAAAACGGTCAGTCCCCTCTGAGTCTTTTGCAGCTATCGCATCCAGCTGAGCACCGTTCAAAAGCTGCATAAGTTCTCCGGCTAGTGCAGGTGATTGCTGCGCGTATCCATTGGAACTAGTCAGAAGAACGGCCAGAACACCTACCAGCGTCACTATCCCGTACACTCGCATTCGAATCCGCATGACTGAAGTTCCCTTTCCGTGCGACGAAGTTAATTGTGATACTCCTCTTAAGTATCACCAGCAACGTGATCCGTCAATAAATGAATCTACTGCAACACAAACCGTTATTCTGAAGTCGAACTAGTGCTGTCGCTAGGGGGTGGTGCTTGTGACTGTGTGGATTCGTCTCGGAAAGCCGAGAACGCAGCGCGTAACCCGAAAAGAAACCCGGCGCCCTGCTTAAGCGGTGCAAAGACGGAGCGGTCAGCAACGGTCAATATATCATCGATCTTCTCGATAAGCCGACTTGTAATCTGATCCAGCCGTTCGGCCTGATTACTTGCTAATGACGTCACCCGAGCGACATCACTACTTACTGCATCAACTCTAGCAAGAGTCGGTTTAATCTCATGCTCAATAACATCAACAAGTCGACTGACCCGTTTCGCAA
>CAUZRA010000116.1:0-5253 GCA_963582035.1 Vicinamibacteria bacterium
AATGGTTAAAGTAAACGCGCGGTGCAATCATTAATGAGAACTGAGACGGCAAGGTGATTAAATCAATGACTGGGTTTGCCTCTCTCGCTCGTGAGACTGACATGATTGTTGTCAGCGTTACGGCGCGAAGCGTGAATCATCGTTATCTAGATATCCAGATTCGTGCGCCACAGGTGCTACAGGCACTGGAGAGCGATGTTAGAGGTCTGATTCAGCAGTGCTTAGCACGCGGTCACGTCGATCTTACAATTAGTGTTGAATTTAAACGTCGTCCGGCCGTCTCTGTTGACGTTGACGACGAACTAATGAAGGCGCTTGTTGATGCAGCGAATCGGCCAGACGTTATTGATGCTGTGACCGGAAAATGGGAGGTCGGTGATTTATTACGCTTTCCTCAACTTGTAACTGTATCCGAATCTCCTCGTCAGGTAGATGAGATATCGCATGTCGAACACGAGGTTGCTCGAATCGTCGAAGAAGCTGTTGCAGCGGTAGACGAGATGCGGTTGAAGGAAGGAGAATTTCTTCAGTCAGATCTGAGTGAAAGAATCTGGATTTTGAGTGGGTTAGTTGAAAATATTGAGCAAAGCGCGACTAAAAGTGACGATTCTTTGCGTGAAAGACTGACTCAACGTGTTGATGAACTAGCTCCAGATTTAGGTGCTGATGGAGCAGTTGTGGCGCAGGAGGTCGTGCGCTTTGTGGCTCGATCCGATATTCATGAAGAACTTACGCGGCTTCGGGCACATATGGGGCATTGGGGAGAATTGGTTGAGGATACGGCGCCATGTGGTCGAAAGCTAGATTTTTTGCTACAAGAAATGAACCGCGAGGTGAACACAATAGGTTCAAAGGCAATGGGTGCTGAGACGTCAAAGCTTATTGTGTCTGCTAAGTCTGAATTGGAAAAACTCCGTGAGCAGGTACAAAACGTTGAGTGAGTCACATAAAAACAGACCGCGATCGGAATGTCGGTGGTAGCGTCAGTTCAGGGGTGTCGTGGACTTTTGCTGGTCTTGTCGGCACCATCCGGCACTGGGAAGACAACGGTGGTTCAAAAAGTAGTAGACCGGTTGCCGAACATCCGGCGTTCCCGCTCGTATACCTCTCGATTGCCACGGTCAGGCGAACAGGACGGTGTTGATTACAATTTTATCGATGAGGGTGCTTTTCGAAAAATGGTGTCTGAAGGTGCGTTTATTGAATGGGCTGATGTTTTTGGGAACCTCTACGGTACAAGTGTGGCGGACACTGAAGCCGAATTGGTTTCGGGTCAGGATATTGTGTTGGTTATAGATGTGCAGGGAGCGCAGCAGGTAAGGCAGCGGATCACGAATGTCGTATCGATCTTTCTCTTACCGCCTTCTTATTCAGCGCTGCAAGAGCGACTGTTTGAGCGGAGTCAATCAGAGATAGGTCCGGATGAATTGGATCGACGACTCGTCACAGCCAAGCAAGAGGTCGCTGCTAGACAAGATTACGACTACATTGTTATAAATGATGAGCTTGAACGATGCGTTAGTACGCTCTGTAATATTGTTACAGCAGAACGCTCAACTGCCGAAGCAATGCGGGCGAGCGCAACCCTGATAGCAGAGAGCTTCGGAACGTAGTCAGAGACGAAAACGATGGCATTGATCGCACTTGGTGTCAGTGGTGGTATTAGCGCTTATAAGTCTGTGGAAGTAGCTCGTCAACTGCAGCGACAGGGGCATGAAGTTGTTGCTGTAATGACTGCAAATGCGCAAAAATTCATTGGACCATTAACATTTGAGGCGATTACGCGTCGGCGAGTACTTTTGGATCAGTACGAACCTGGTGTAAATACGGACATCGATCATATCGCGTTGGCGTCATCGATTGACTTGTTACTTGTGGCTCCGGCGACAGCAAACGTGATTGGGAAATTTTCTCATGGGATAGCGGACGATTTTTTGTCCTCGTTGTTTCTTGCGACGACTGCTCCGGTGTTAGTTGCTCCGGCGATGAATACCAATATGTATGAAAACGTTGCGGTTCAAGCTAATTGTCGTGTCTTGGCAGAGCGAGGTGTGTTGTTCATTGCCCCGGATGACGGCTACCTTGCGTGTGGTTGGATCGGGAAAGGCCGCCTCGCAGAACCCGATGTGATTGTGTCTGCGGTTGGAGAATGTCTTCGTTGTGATGGGGATTGGGTAGGACGAGTTGTTCTAGTAACGGCAGGTCCGACGTATGAAGATGTCGATCCGGTCCGTTATGTCGGTAACCGCTCAAGTGGACGCATGGGATTTGCTGTGGCCGAGGAGGCGATTGCTCGTGGTGCCCGGGTGTTATTGGTGACAGGTCCAACAAAACTTGAACCTCCTGTCGGAGCTGAGGTGACGTCGGTTCGGAGTGCCGATGAGATGCATCGCGCTGTGATGAAGGCTACGAGCACTGAGCCTGTTGATGTGGTCGTAATGGCTGCTGCGGTTGCTGATTATGCGAGTGGTATAGGACCGAAGCTAATGAAGATCAGAAAAAGTGATGATGAGTTAGTCCTTCGGTTACGCAAGACCCCGGACATTCTTGCCGGCCTTGGAGAAGCTCGCGGGAATTCGTCTAAACCATTCCTTGTTGGATTTGCGGCTGAAACCGAAGATCTTATTGAGTCCGCCTCAGAGAAACTTCGCAGTAAACGAATAGACCTAGTGGTTGCCAACGATGTGACTCAAGTCGGAGCAGGGTTTGATGTTGACACGAATATTGCGACGCTTGTGACTCGAGATAAAATTGAACCGGTTACGAAACGATCTAAACGTGATCTGGCCCGTTTGATTTTCAACCGTATTGAATCATGTGTTCAAGATCGACTACCGGCTGCTAACCGAGTGTAGGTGTCTGTGATGAACCGTGGACCTCTCGAGGCGCACCTTCAATTTTTTCGAGAACTCGGTGTCAACGGAGTTAGCAGTGATGGGGTGTGGCGAAGACCGGGGCTATCGGCGGACTCAGGAATGAATGCTAAAGCGGAGTTGAAACGTATTCGTCAGGAGATCGGTGATTGTACACGTTGCAAACTGCACCCAGGGCGGACGAACTTAGTCTTTGGGGTGGGGAACCCGAAGGCAGATCTAATGTTCGTAGGAGAGGCTCCAGGGCGTGACGAAGACATCAAGGGCGAGCCATTTGTTGGCCGTGCTGGCCAACTGCTTACCAAAATCATTGAAGCCATCGACTTGGACCGTGACGATGTGTACATCGCAAATGTCATTAAGTGTCGTCCGCCACAGAATCGAAATCCAGAACCAGATGAAGTGGAAACGTGCGAACCGTTTCTTTTTTCGCAGATCGATGCGATTCAGCCACGTGTGATTGTGGCTCTCGGAGCATTTGCGGTGAGAACATTGCTTCGCGATGACAAGACGCCTATTTCGAAACTACGTGGACGACAATACAGTTACAGAGGCACGACGCTTATTCCAACATTTCACCCGGCGTATCTCTTACGTAGCCCGGACAAAAAGCGGTATGTTTGGGAAGATATGAAGCTGGTTCGTGCCATTCTCCGTGGGGAGTGAGCGGTTGTCGTCTTGTCTGTATTTTGGCCGGTTACGACCACGAAAGACGGACAGCCTGTGGCCCGCCAAATAACGGTTGCCGTGCCGGTGCCATTTCTGCCGGTCTTAACTTACGGAGTACCTGATGGAATAGGTACCCCTGCCGTTGGAACTCGTGTGGTCGTCCCGCTCGCGCATCGAACTGTTATCGGTTGTGTAGTTGGGAGGGACACGCCGAGTAATAACGTATCAAATGGTCCGCGAGAGCCCGTATCTGTAGAAGACAGCCAAGTCCGGGAACTCGTCGAAGTACTCGATGAGGAGCCATATCTGCCGCCAGAACTTTTAGAACTTGCTTATTGGGTGGCAGAGTACTTTGCTTGCAGTTGTGGTGAAGCGATCGCCGCGGCGATGCCACCACTCGCGATGTCTGACCGAGGGAGGAATAGAGCGTCAGGTTTTAAATATGAGAAGGTTGTACACCTCTCTGATCTTGGTCGTGATGCTTGCCTTGGAACGCCTCCAAGTGATCTCGGACAACGGCAGCGACTTACCCTGCGTCGCCTGCAACAGGCGTCAGGTGGAGTTCCATTATCAATACTTAGAAGTGAAGGGATCGGAACTGACTCCGTAAACCGACTGTCACGAAGAGGGTTGGTGTCAGTGCGTTCGGTGCAGGTCGAACGAGACCCATTAGGACCGGAGGCTGTCACGCAGTCCGCACTGATAGATGCAGACGCTGAGCGAGAGTTAACCATCCAACAAAAACAGGCGATTAATGAATTAACAAAACTTAGTGAGGGAAATTCATTTCAGGTTGCACTTTTACATGGAGTGACTGGAAGCGGAAAAACAGAGGTTTATCTCAGACTTGCGCAGCACATGGGGACGCTTGGTCGAAGTGTGTTGATGCTTGTTCCGGAGATCGCACTCACGCCGGCGATGGTGGCGACATTTCATGGTTGCTTTGGACGCCGTGTGGCAATACAGCACAGCGGATTATCTGGTGGAGAACGGCACGATCAATGGCACAGGATTCGTCGTGGAGAAGTTGACATTGTGATCGGTACTCGGTCAGCAGTGTTTGCGCCTGTTGAGAATCTGGGACTAATTATCGTGGATGAGGAACACGACGGTTCGTATAAGCAGGAGGAAACACCGAGATATCACGCACGTAGCGTGGCGATAATCAGAGCTCAACAGATTGGGGCACTAGTGGTGTTGGGTTCGGCAACACCGTCCCTTGAGAGCTATCAGAATACCCGGACTGGTCGTTATCAGCTTGTTGTGATGCCCGAACGGGTACAACAACGACCTCTCCCGGAGGTTACCGTGGTCGATATGCGTCAAGAAACAGCCATATTGGGAACAGAGGTTGTCTTGAGTCGAGCATTGCGTGAGGCACTGGAGTTAACAGCTGAATGCGGTAATCAGGCATTAGTGCTCCTCAATAGGCGAGGATATGCCACGGCAATACTTTGCCGGCAGTGCGGGCGAGCATTGGAATGTCCAAATTGTAGCGTTGCGTTAACGCTTCATCGCGCTATCAATCGCGCGCGCTGTCACTATTGTGATTATTCTGTGGCCCGTCCGGAAACATGTTCGTATTGTGCCGGACCTTACTTGGAGTCGCTGGGTTTCGGGACGGAAAGAGTCGAAAGTGAAATTGCGGGAATACTACCTGGAATATCAGTAGCCAGACTGGACCGGGATACCGTGCGTCGACGCGGGTCCG
>CAUZRA010000117.1:0-5251 GCA_963582035.1 Vicinamibacteria bacterium
TGTAAGTGCCTGACGGAAGCGAACCCAACCGAAATACACCGCTCACATCCGTGACGGCAACGACAGGCTCGTTCAACGCCGGTGATGATGCCGTGACGGTTACGCCAATCAGATTGCCACCTTGAGGGTCGACCACGACGCCATCGATTGCGCCCGTTTGTCCGTATGCTGCGATGGTGCTGAGTACGGACAGGCATGCCGTGAAGCCAAGGATTTTGCCGGACGAAAACATATTCATATCGCTGCTGAAGAAAGGAGAAACGCGATCTTAAAAGGAAATCTCTTTTGACGCCAAATTAATCGAGATTGTCGAAAAACTAAAATCAGTCCTGAAAATGGCAAGAACTATCGAGGACCTGCCGATAGATAGGTACTGGAACTTCACATATGCGGCCAGGAAGAGACTTTTTCACGGGATTTGTTAAAACCGATGGTGACCTCAGCGAGAAGCTTGGGACGCTCGGTCGTTTCGTGGTCTTTCTGGTGTGCGTGGTGCTTCTGTTTAGTGCGACCTTCCAGTTCATTATGTTGCGGGTCGAAGACCAATCGCACTCCTGGCTCACAGCACTCTACTGGACGTTGGTCACGATGAGCACGGTCGGATTTGGCGATATCGTGTTTGTCAGTGACGTGGGACGGGTTTTTACGCTGGTTGTCCTGGTCTCAGGCATCCCGCTCTTGCTTGTCATTTTGCCGGCCATTTTCATCCGAGTTATCTATGCGCCCTGGTTAGAGAAACAGATGCGGAAAGAAATCACGGACCGTCTTCCGGCGCCGATATCCGGACACGTGATTATCACGCGTTATGGCCCAATTGCAGCTGGTCTGATCGAGCGACTTACCTTAAGTGGGATTCCGTATGTCGTGGTAGAACCCGACGAGACCGTCGCCCTACGACTCGAAAACGACGGAATAAATGTTGTTGCTGCCAACCTTGATTCGCGTCAGACCTATGAAAACATTTTCGCGGATCAGGCCAGATTTATTGTCGCGAATTGTGAAGACACCCTAAACACCAATATTGCACTTACTGTCCGCGAGCTGTCTACGAGTGTACCGATTGTCGGACTGGTTGAAGACGAAGACTCTACTGACATACTCGAGTTTAGTGGGTGTACGCATGTTTACGCGCCTCTCGCACGACTCGGTGAATTCTTAGCCGCTCGTGCCAGTGCAGGTTTTGGCAGCGCAGACGTCATCGGTTCGGTTAAAGGACTGCAGGTTGCTGAATTTATGGCTCGGAATACCTCGCTGAGCGGTCGAACGATTGCCGAGACGCAGTTGCGAGAACAAACAGGTGCCAATATTGTTGGCATCTGGCAACGTGGAAAATTTGTTTCAGCGTATCCGTCTACAAGAATAAATAATGAGAGCATCATCGTAACTGTCGGCACCGAGGCACAACTCAAGGCAATAGACGAGATACTGCCACCACAGAAATTTCATAAAGATGACGCCGTCCTTGTCATCGGTGCGGGATCGGTTGGGACGGCTGCGATACGAGCACTGAAGACACAGGGGTTTGCTGTGCATGTGCTTGATCGCGACGCGCAGGCATGCTCCCAAGTACGCGGACTCGCCGATGAGGTCGTGATTGGTGATGCGAATGAGCGAACCACATTAAATCAAGCAGGTCTTGATCACGCGGCGTCCGTCTTACTGACGACCAGCAACGATGCGATGAACATCTACCTTGCGATTTACTGTCGTCGACTAAAATCGGATCTGTGCATTGTGAGCCGAATTACGGAGAGTCGAAACCTTGAAGCCATTCACCGGGCCGGCGCGGATTTTGCATTTAGCGCTGGGGCACTTGGAGCAAAAGTCATTGATTCGTATGTTGAGGGGCGAGACCATGTGTTGCTCGACCATGATGTGCAGGCCATGTCGCTGCCACTGCCAAAATCCCTTGAAAACCTGAAATTATCAGACACTGGGATTACTACAAAGACAGGCCTTGCAGTGGTTGCCGTCGAACAGAATGGGTCGATTATCACGGACTTGACCAATTTAGAACGACTCACACCTGGAAGCACGTTGATTTTGTTTGGAACCAGTGAGCAAGAACGGATTTTTACTGAGCAATTCAAGTAATTATTTCTTTTCCAGGACATCAGATGAATTGAGGGTTGCGTCGTGTGCCCTTCATACCTAGGATCAGCATAGGAGAAGTTTTTACGATGCTGAAAAGGACTATATGTGGGCGTGCTTTTGTGCTTTCGGTCGGTATTCTGACCTTGAGCGTGATCGGGAATCTGATTAATCAGCCGACGACTGCTGTTGCACAGAGTCAGACCTCTGTCTCTGATTACAACAATGAGATTCGACCGATCCTCTCGCGGGCCTGCTTCAGCTGTCATGGTTCAAACGAACGCGCCCGTCAGGCCGACCTCCGCCTTGATACCGACACGTTTCTCGAGACGCACGTGGTTCCAGGCGATGCCGATGCGAGCACGTTCTTTCAGCGCCTGACGACGGACGAGACCATTGGTCGGATGCCCCCGGTTTCAACAGGACGGTCACTGAGCGATGCGGAGATTGAGACGGTACGTCGTTGGATCGATGCCGGTGCGGTGTGGGGAACCGAACGGGCTGTCGCCGTAGACGTTGCAGACCGGACGATTGATTTTGAACGCGAAGTCCGTCCGATCTTGTCGCAACGTTGTTTCGCCTGTCACGGGCCTGACGAGCAGGGCCGCCAGCGCGGACTGCGCCTTGATATTGAAGATGGGATCCACGGGGGCCGTGCCGAGTTTGGCGGAGCCGTTGTGATTCCAGGCGATGCAGCCGGAAGCCTCCTCTACCAACGGATAACGGAAACAAATGCCACAATGCGGATGCCGCGCGGTGGCGAGGCGCTCACTGAGAGCGAGGTAGAAACGATTCGTCTCTGGATCGATCAGGGTGCTGAATGGCAATCGCATTGGGCGTTCATTCCACCGGAACGGTCACCGTTACCACCCGTAACCGATCCTGACTGGGTGCGTAATCCGATCGACCGGTTCGTGCTGGCACAACTTGAAGCAGAGGGACTGAACCCATCTGAAGAAGCCGACCGTATTACCTTGCTCCGTCGTGTGACGCTCGATCTTACGGGATTACCACCGACCGACGGTGAAATCACGGCGCTTCTTAATGACGATGCTCCTGATGCATACGAACAGGCGGTGGACCGACTTTTAGGTTCCGAGCGGTACGGTGAACGGATGGCCGTTGAGTGGCTTGACGCCGCGCGTTATGCCGACACCAACGGGTACCAGACGGACGGTGAACGGTCGATGTGGCGGTGGCGTGATTGGGTAATTGATGCGTATAACGACAACATGCCCTTCGATCAGTTCACGATCGAACAGATTGCTGGTGACATGTTGCCAAACCCGACCCGCGACCAGCAGATTGCGACAGCGTTTAATCGCAACCATAGCCAGAATGGCGAGGGTGGCATTATTGAAGAAGAGTTCTTGGTTGAGTACGCTGTCGACCGCGTCCAGACGACATCAACGGTTTGGCTTGGTCTCACGCTTGGTTGTGCGCGATGCCATGATCACAAATTTGATCCACTTAGCCAGAAAGAGTTTTATGAGTTCTACGCCCACTTCAATAACGTTCCAGAGCGTGGGAAAGCATTTAAATACGTTAATTCCCCACCACTGATCACGGCCCCGACAGTTGATCAGGAAGCACAACTTGCAGAGTTCGACGAAAAATTGCGAGCGGCGCGAGACACCTTTGCTGCCATGGCGCCGGATTCGCAAACGGCGCAAGCTAACTGGGAAGCGTCGTTGGATGCGTCACTGCCGATTGACTGGTCTCTCACGGACCAACTGGTTGCGCATCATCCGTTGGATGGCAATATTGCCGGTCTTGTGCAACTGGCAGAACCGGTAGCCGCTGTGCTGGAAGATGGAACACCTCAGTTTGTAGAAGGTCGTTTGGGGGCCGCAGCGAGTTTTGATGGGCAGCGGTTTATTAACGCCGGGAATCATCCCAATGTCGGGTACGACGATAAGTGGTCCGTCGCCGCATGGGTCTATCCCACGGCTAAGAATGGTGTCATTGTCTCGCGCGCAAATGGCGGTGACCAAGGCGAAGTTGGCTGGGGTCTATATCTTGAAGACGGGAAAGTTCGTCTAAATCTGTCAACTCGTATTCTTGATGATGGTGTGGCCGCAGAAACCGTTGAGGGTATCCAGTTGAATCAGTGGCAACATGTTGTTGCAACGTACGACGGATCGAAAACGCCCGAAGGCATGCGCGTCTATATCGACGGTCGTGCGAAGGAATTGACCGGATTACTCGATTTGGTCGGCAATCGGCTACCTCAGAGATATCCGCTACGGATCGGGGCCAGTGGGTCTGACAAACCTCGATTCGAAGGTCACATTGACGATGTCCGCATTTATACGGCTGTGTTGACGGCAGAGCGGGCAGCGGTAGTCGCAACCGCGGAATCGATCAGTGAGATTGCGGCGATGGCTCCGGGCGACCGTACGGCGGCTCAACGTGAAAAGCTGCATCTCTGCTTTTTAGATCAGTACGCGCCGCAAGAAATACAGATGGCATGGCGTGACGTGGCCGCGCTTGAACGAGAACGCGACGCGTTATGGGAAAGTTTTCCCACAGTCATGGTGATGGAGGAAATGGAACCGCGTCGACCCACGTTCCGGTTGGACCGTGGCTCGTATGACAACCCAGCAGAGCCGGTGAGCCCTGGGGTCCCGGCGGTCCTGCCACCACTTCCGCAAGATGGCCCGGCCAACCGGTTGGCATTGGCGCGATGGCTTGTCGATCCACAGCACCCGCTGACGGCGCGTGTGACAGTTAATCGATTTTGGCAGATGTACTTTGGTACCGGCATTGTCAAAACGGCGGAGAACTTTGGGACGCAGGGCGAATTCCCGAGTCATCCTGAACTGCTCGATTGGTTAGCGACAACCTTTATCGATTCCGGCTGGGACGTTAAAGCCATCCAACGTGCGATTGTGACGAGTGGCACGTACCGGCAGGCGTCGCCTGTCACGGCAGAAGAATTTGAAGCGGACCCGGAGAACCGACGACTCGCTCGTGGGCCACGACTTCGATTACAGCCGCAAATGATCCGCGACCAGGCGCTGGCTGTTTCTGGTCTATTGGTAGAGAAAGTCGGTGGACCTTCGGTCAAGCCGTATCAACCGGAAGGACTCTGGGCTGATATGGTCGAGGGTGGTTACGGAGATTATGTCGAAGCAGAGGGTGATGACCTGTATCGACG
>CAUZRA010000118.1:0-5225 GCA_963582035.1 Vicinamibacteria bacterium
CGCGGAAGCTACTCGCATCGATTCCAGAACTTGAGGTATGTGAAATCCCAGAATCTGAACTTTGCTGCGGATCCGCCGGAATCTATAACTTGGTCGAGCCAGAATCAGCACGCGAACTCGGCACCCGCAAAGCGCAGCATATCGCTACAACGGGTGCCAGCGTGCTCGTCTCGTCAAATCCTGGTTGTTTACTGCAAATGAAAGCATCACTGGAACAAGAAGGTCGTACGGTACACACCATGCACCTTGCCGAACTGCTAGATGCGTCTATCCAAAACACATCATTAGATAATTCAGCAACAAACTGACGGAACGGATAGACGACTTAGAGCCCTCCTGGTCCCCGACCAGGACTCAACCGATTATCCGGGTCAAACCGAGACTTCACCGCTTTCATAACACGTAGACCGCTACCGATTTCTCCCCACGTATCAATCTTCCGACGCAATGCCATTGAACCATTACGTACAACAACCGACCCGCGCCCAATTGTTAATTGCTGACGAAGGAGTTGAATCATGCGGACTTGCGCACCAATCGAACCATCTAGTCTGACATCTACAACCCCAAGACCGGCACGACCTGCGACCGCGCACTCAAGCCCATGCTCAGCCGACGCCGTACGCAACAACTTCAAGATCTCAAACAGTTCGCTAGGGACACAACTCAGCTTTATCAGGGTTGCATCAGCCTCCTCCGACCAATGTATTGCGTGCTCTCGCCATAAAATAGATTCGTCTTCGCCAGTCAATATTTTGGCCTGGCCAACCGAACCCACAAGACTGTACGCCTGTTGTGATTGTTGTGCTGATGCCTCTTCAACCGACTCAAAACGCACAAGTAGGCGACTCCCGTTTCCGGTCGCAACTAACTCGATGGCTGTTGGCGTTAAAGACGACATGGAAAGACTATGTACGACGCTCTCAGTAGACTCGAGCGTATCAAGCTCAATTGCAACCGTACGCGATGCACCCGCAATCGGTGACAGCTTGAAAGTGGCCGTGACGATGACTCCAAGGCAACCGAACGATCCCGTCAAAAGACGCGACACATCGTAACCAGCAACGTTCTTAACAACGATGCCACCAGACTTAGCCAATTTCCCGTCGGCACGTACCATGACCACGCCGATAATTCCATCGCGAGGCGTACCATACCCGTGGCGTCTCGGCCCGCTATCGTTTGTCGCGACAATTCCGCCAATCGTTGCGCGATCAGACCAAGGCGGGTCCCATGGCAACCACTGGCGGTGACGCGCCAACTCTGTATTGACAGAGGCCAATGTAGCACCGGCCTCCACTGTTGCTGTGAGGTCTCCGTGGCGATGCGCGACAACACGGTTCAACCTCGCAGTCGATAGCATTAGGTCAATGGACGTGGCCGGTGCGCCCCACGCCTGTTTCGTCCGGCCACCAACGACCATGACCTTCAGTCGTTCAGTTGATGCCCAAGCTAACGTTGCGACGACGTCATCGGTAGTTAGTGGCTCGACAACAACACTCGGATGAATACCATCCACTGCGTCAGTATCCGTCGACGAGCGGACCACGCTTTGTCCGGCACGGGAACGCAATTGTTCCACAAGCACACTAGGCGAAAGCGTCGCCATCAGAAACGCTCAGCCAGGCCTGCTGCCTCGGTTGGATGTTGACGATACGGACCCGGCACTTCTCCACAGAGTCGTGGGGTCGGAAAGATCTTGCCTGGATTGCAAATATAACCAGGGTCAAAAGCACAGCGAACAAGCTGCATCGTGTCGAGGTCGTTCTCGCTAAACATCTTTGGTAAATGCTTCGCCTTGTCCGCGCCAACTCCGTGCTCGCCGGTAATCGATCCTCCAGCATCAAGACAGTAAGTCAAAATTTCCGAGGCGACATCCTGTGCTAAATCTGCCTGACCTGGAATTCGCTCGTCGTAACACACGAGAGGATGGAGATTCCCGTCACCAGCGTGAAACACGTTGCCGATTTTCAAACCTGAGCTCTCCGAAAGCGCCTCAATCCGATTAAGCACTTCAGAAAGCTTCGTTCTCGGGATGACTCCGTCTTGAACGTAATAACTTGGCGACACCCGTCCCATTGCCGCAAATGCCGCCTTCCGCCCCTGCCAGAACCGGGCTCTTTGCTCATTGGTTTTGGCTATTTGAATCTCGCAGGCCTTCGCCTCGATACACGCCTCTTCAACCCGTGTGAAAAGCGTGGACACGTCAGCTTCGGCACCATCGAGTTCAACGATGAGTATGGCGTTCGTCTTGGGGAAATTGGGATGAACCGCCGCTTCCGCCGCTTCAATCGTCACACGGTCCATCATCTCGACAGCCGCGGGAATAATCCCTGCCCCAATGATGCCAGACACCGCATTTCCGGCAGCCTCAGTAGAATCAAACGCCGCCAAAAGTGTCTTTACGTCGGCAGGTTTACGCAATAGATTGAGTGTGATTTTCGTTACGACCGCTAGGGTTCCCTCTGAGCCAACAAGTACCCCAAGCAAGTCCAACCCTGGTGCATCAAGAGCCGGACCACCGAGCTCAATGATGTCACCGTCCGGTAACACCGCTTCGACACCGAGCACATGATGAACTGTAAATCCATACTTTAAACAGTGAGCCCCACCAGAATTTTCAGCAAGGTTGCCACCGATCGAGCAAATCACCTGGCTGGATGGGTCTGGTGCATAGTAGTAACCTTCGCGTGACACTGCCTTGCTGACATCAAGGTTCATCACTCCCGGTTCAACGGTAATACAGCGGTTGGGCAAATCAATGTCGAGAATACGATTCATTCGTGTCAAAGCGATCAGGACTCCATCAGGATGCGGCATCGCGCCACCAGACAGTCCTGTCCCCTGCCCTCGAGGCACGAAAGGCACTCCTGACTCGTGACACAACTGCACCACCGCCTGCACTTGCCCGGTAGATGTCGGCAACACGACCGCACCAGGTCTTGAGCGTAGTTTTACTAGTCCGTCTGTTTCATACGTTAGCAATTCGCCGCCATCGCGAACCATGCCGTCCATTCCAACAATTTGCTCAAGCTGATCGAGAAAGATCTTTTCCACTGGTGAACCTCTAATACTCCTCTGTCGGCGGGAACGCTACGGCCGAGAATACTGATCAATCACTCTCGAAATGGATCGCTGACACACCCGGCAAAACCCAACTGGGTTGCGAGTAAACATAATGCAATCGATCTCAGACCTATAGAGACCGGTCGGCTCGTATGATGCGCCCTCGAACGCCCCGACCTTACCTGCATGCATCATATTTTGAAGTGCCTTAGTCTCACGCTCCATCTGAGCAGTGAAATGTCTGTCCATCTCTGACTCCGGCACACCCGTCCCACGTAATTCCGCTCTCTGCCGTTGCGCGGCCGAGCTCTCTGACTCAAACGCTGCTTTATCCCACGGCGTGGGAAGAGGAGTATCGGCACTTACAAGATCTCGCCACTTGAGTTGAGTGGGATCATGAAGAGCCGTTACATTCGGCTCCCACGGTTCAGGATGGTATGTTCCACCAGTTTCGTACGCAACGTCAGAGGTGTAGTACTCATCGGCCAAGCCTGCAAAGTGATGGCCAAACTCATGAACAAAGACATAGTCAGCAAATCCAGTATCAGCAGCCGCTGTCGCCTGAAAATTAAAGATACCGCCACCACCGTATTGGTCTTCATTGACAAGGATCTCAATAAATTCATAGGGAGCGGCGGAAGCCGCATCACGCAGCGCGCGGTTGTCATAGGTAAGAAGATACCGTTCAGAATCGAAAATGTTGTACTCGGCAGACAAAGGGGTTCGTCGAAACTGACCGGCACGCGGTCGCGTCACCCCAGGTTCTTCAGACGGCAGGTCTAAGCCCCACACATTGAAATCATCCCGACGCCCTTTGAAGGGCTCTTCTTCGAATAACGCTTCGACAAGCCGCTGCGCATCGGTATGAAATTTTTCAGTCTGCTCGCTTGTGTACCCCTCTCCAAGCACCAATAGGTCAACTTTTTCGTGGGATGGGCCATTTGTCAACAATGGCCAAACGTCTCCCATTGGCGGTCGATTGGTCGGATTAACGAATCTCGAATTCGGATCGATTACTGTCGACCATATCTGGTGAAAACTATTTTCTTGATCCCGTACCTTTAAAACGATTTGAACCGGTTTCTTGGGCCACGGCAAGCGCAGTGACTCATGGAATACCCGGTAAACTTCTCTCGATTCAGGGATGGTCTCCCATTCTCCGTAAATAGACGCAAAGCCCCGAGAATAGATGACGCCATTCGTCTCTCGGTCAATAACCTCAAACAGATACTTCCCGAGATTCAGATCGTCGATAAGTCGCGTACGGCTCCCAGCCCACATTCCATCTGAAACGACTTGATCAAGTCCAAGAATCTCAGTACCCAAACCACCTGCATGAAAGTAGTCAACACGCATCGTCTTATCAAGAAAATAGCTATTAAACGCGTCTTCATTTGCTCCCTGCGCCTGCACATTGGCTAACAAGGCAACTATCAGAAGTGCACACAATGACAACCGCCACGCTATCAATCGAAACATCCTAATCATTCTAGACCGGTCAATCGATTAAGAGCAGAGAAACCACTCCTCAACTGTTAAAACATCTCACAACCAAGGACTAAATCTTTGCATTCACGCCTATAGGAATTCTGACTGTTACGATCGCCACATGCGCGCACTCGTCATTGACTCTGTTGAAGCTGACCAGACGAATCTTGCGATCAAGCGTCCAGTACTACGCCACATACCTTTCGGGGAACGGAATGGCGAATGCCGCATCCGGGTAACGTATGCAGGTATCTGCGGAACTGACCTCGAACTAATCCGTGGATACGCAGATTACACCGGCATACCCGGACACGAATTTGTTGGCGTTGTTGAAGATGCACCTGACAGAGACCGGCATTGGATTGGTAAGCGCGTCGTTGGAGAAATCAATGCCAGTTGTGGTGCCTGCGATTCGTGTATTTCCGGTGTTCGCGAACACTGTCCGACCCGATCAGTTTTGGGCATACTTAATCGTGACGGCACGTTCGCAACACACATATCGCTACCGGCCAGAAATCTTCATGCACTACCAGACTCACTCTCCGACCAAGCTGCTGTATTTGTAGAACCAACTGCAGCAGCGTGCGAAATATTGACCCAAGTTGACGTCACTATGCGCACCCGCATCGCAGTCGTAGGTGATGGTCGGCTCGGCCTTCTCATTGGTCAAG
>CAUZRA010000119.1:0-5217 GCA_963582035.1 Vicinamibacteria bacterium
GGGTACGGATTATTCTGGAGCCTACATTCATCACACGACGTTTTCGGGTAACGCGGAGAAGCATGTCGAAGACGACTATCTCAGTACCCACGGCAAAGGACTCGTGTATGCGATCAGTCTTGAGGCTGTCTCGGGATATCTCGATGGGATATGAATAGAAGACAGCAGCTTCTATGACGGTGAAGATTTAAGGGCGATCAGAGTATTTCACTCAGGCGATAGTCGTGGGAATTACCGGTTTCAACGGAATGACTTTTCTGACCTCGGAGGGCGTGCCTATTTCGTGCGCACTCAGGATCGAAGTAGCGTTGAGACTGTTATTCTGGATTCAACAGCCGACAATATTGGCCGAGGCGAGAGAAATTCGGACAGTATCATTCCTTACTTAATGGGGCAGTCTGAACAGATTATGCTCATTCGGAACTATCGTTTTCAAAATACGAAACAGGAAGGCAATCCCTCCAACACGGGAATCGAAGCGTATATATTTGGCAACCCTCGACCCGACGAGGCGAACTGGTGTAATCGCTGTAAGTTGACGCTCAAGATCTTCGATAGTGTGATTGAGAATGCTGTCACCGATCCCATTCAGTTCTCAAATTCTGGCCGGAACTCCGACCTGTCGTATGAAATTAGAAACACACGAATTATCGGTGGTGATCCGCAACAGGGCGACGGAGGGATCTCGCTGAACCTACAGAGTGTTCCGGCTAGTGGAGGGCGTACGAAGTTATTGGTGGAGAACAGCGATATTATTGCGACGACGGGTTACGGTTTCTCAATGAACGATCGTGGTGGGGAGGGCGGTCATTCAGTAGTAGTCGATTTTGGAGGCGGCGTACTCGGCAGCCTTGGGAAGAATCGATTTATTGGGAATGAAAAGGGTGCGATGCGGGTACCTCAGAGCCGAGTCACCGCAGCGAACAATTGGTGGGACGGCGGCAAACCAACAGTTTACGACAGTGAGGATCAGCAGTCTGATGACAGAAATGTGTTGGTTGAGCCTGTGCTGAGTGCTGACCCTCGGTAGAGAAAAGCTGACGGAAACGAAATCGCCGCCGCGATCATGAGTAGTCGTCGCATTGTTGTTTTATCGCACCACTCCATGTGGATTCCAATCGTACGGTTTCTGGTTTACGTTTCCGCTGTTACAGAAGCATTGATTCCATTGACCTCGCCACAATATCAAGGCTGCTCTATCGTAATCTCCCCGATTGCCCACGGGTGCTCCGTGCAGTGGTAAAGGAAGGTGCCACTACCTTCGAGGCTAACTGACACTTCCATGCCCGATTCGATCCTCTCGGTGTTCCAACTGCCATCTCGTGCCGCAATCGTATGAACAAGTTCACCATTATTGATAAAGCGTACGCTCGTACCAGCGGTGACCAAGGCGCGAACTGGATTAAATCGATGTTCATCCATTCCAAATGAATCAACGTCTAATGCCAAATTTGGTGTTGGACTTTCAATGTTTGTGGCAGTTTCAATCACGTTGGTCGCGCGCGGTGCCGGACGGGGTCGTTCGTAGTTATCCCAAGGGTCGAGAACTGCTTCACCTCGCGCCGGAATACTGCCGTCTAGCGTAAATGCCCAGACCTCACTGCCCATGGGGATCGTAACGAACTGCTGCCCGGCAAGTTTGTACGAGGCCGCAGGCCCTGGCCGGACACGACTGCCTCTCGGGCTCGTCCGAAATGCCCACATCCGGCCACCGGTTTCTGCGTCAAACGCTTCTACCTGGCCACCGGCTGATCCGCGAAACATGAGTCCACCGGCTGTTGTTAAGGGTCCACTGGTACCAAGGAATTCAGCAGGCACCTCGTGTTTCCAGACGACCTTCCTTGTCCGAGTATCGACAGCAGCAATAATACCGACCGGATCCGGCAGGGTGAGTTCGTTATCATCGAGGCGCCACCACCATGGATCCTCAAACCGCCGGGCACGTCCGACCATCGCGCGTCCCTGAGCATAGATGTAGCCGGTCTGTGGGCTGAAGGACATCGGCGTAACGCGCACTCGCGGGATCGGCACGCCTGGAGCGACAACCGCGTGTTGATTGATCGACGGCGGGGTAAAGGCACTGCAACTAAGCTCGAATGGAGGAGGCACGCGATCCCGCCAGAAGGAACAATCCGGCAAGATACTCTCGACCCCGATGGGAAATGGTTGCGTCGACGCTGTCCGTTGGTAAGGGTCTTGTGGAACCGGGCGTTCTTCTATTTGAGTAAGGGGTGTGCCTGTTTCGCGGTCAAACAGAAACAGTAAGCCGTCTGCGCGCATTGCCGCGAGAGCTTTGCGTGGCTCGCCGTCGATCTCCGCCTCATAAAGCAGCAACGGGGTCGCGATGTCCGCATCCCATACATCGTGACGCACAACCTGATAGTGCCACCGTCGTTCACCGGTTTCTATGTCGAGCGCGAGCACTGAGGCCGTGAACAGGTTGTCGCCTGCTCGAATTTCGCCTCCAAACATTGGGACCGGGTTCCCGGTTGAAAAATAGACCAGTCCCAAATCTGGGTCGATGGTCCCCACCAGCCAGACGCCACCGCCGCCGAGTTCCCAAGAATTAGAATCTTGTGGCCAGGTATCATGGCCGAATTCACCAGGTCGCGGCACAACGAAAAATGTCCACCGTTGGTCGCCAGTCGTTGCATCGAGTGCAATAATTCTTCCTTGGCCCCCGGTATCCCCATTCGCTAGACCAACAAACACGGTGCCGTGCGCATACATTGGTGCGGTAGTGACCGATTCGCCACGTTGATACGGAATACTCCCAACTGGCCGCACCCAGACCAACTCACCCGTATCCTGACGAAATGCAGCCACTTCGGCACTTCGTAGGCCAACAAACACGAGGCCGTCACCTAACGCTACTCCTTGCCATGAGGGCACCCGGCGAAGTTCGTCGGCAGAATCGCCAGGTTGCCAGCGCCAGACGAGTGCGCCCGTTTCCGCAGACATCGCGAATACGTTTGCTCCACCCGTGAGATACATCACACCGTCCTGAATGACGGGTGTGGCCCGGGACGCCGCGCCACCCGGCAACTGTGTCACCCACGCTGCGCCGAGCCCGTCAATTGTTTCTGCCGTAATCTCGTCAAGGGTTGAATATCGTGCGCTTGCCCAGTTTCCTCCAACGAACGGCCAATTCTCTCCCGGATAACCGCGGCCTTGGTCAACGATTTGTCCCTCTAGGTTTCCGGCGAGAAGCACACACACCATGGTGACCACGATTAAGGCGAGTCCGGTCGGGTGTCTCCGTCGCATGGTTTCCTCCGTTCAGGCAACATTGTGCCACCTTTAGGTCGTGATCGAAACGGGAGAAACGAGATATTGATAACAAGTGACGTACAGGCGTAGGCTAGTGCCTGAATGCTCGTTGAGGTACGATAGACGCGGTCCGGAACCGTTCTACGGATGATGTCATTTTCGAAGGAGAGACCAATGGGTGCGAGACGACCTGATCGACGAAATTTCTTGAAAGGCAGCGCCGCAGTAGCCGGCGGTTTGACCTTGGGAGCTGTGGAACCGGCGCTCGGCCAGACAACAGCATCTGGCGGATTCATCAAGGGCAATGAAGAACTAACGCTCTATGGCGAACGTTCTCGGCATGTGACCTCGTTACGCATGGCGCATCCGCCCGCTGGTAGGCCGTCGCCTGATGCCTATGGGAAATATTTTCATATTGCGGCTCCACTTCAGGATTCGGTGGGCACGATCACGCCATCCTCGCTCCACTTTGTGGGGACCACTCGTGGTGCCTTCATTCCGGATATTGACCCCCAGGAACATCGTCTCATGATCCACGGCATGGTGGACCGTCCGCTGACCTTCACCATGGAAGACTTGAAGCGTCTCCCTTCCGAAACGCGTCCCCATTTCATCGAATGTGCAGGGAACCGGTCGAGGCCTCAATATAAGACAGTTCAGGAAACGCACGGAATGACCAGCTGCGCCGAATGGACCGGAGTCCCCCTGTCTCTGCTGCTCAAGGAAGCTGGTGTTAAAGATTCGGCACCTTGGATCGTGTGTGAAGGGGAAGAGGAAGTGAAGGGCGCGTCGAGTATTCCGATGGAAAAAGCCATGGACGACTGTTTGGTCGCCTATGGTATGAACGGTGAAGCGGTGCGTCCCCAGAACGGATTTCCACTGCGGTTACTAGTTCCCGGTTTCGAAGGCATCTTCAATACCAAGTATCTCAGACGAATCAAGGTCGTGGACCGGTACTACATGACGTACAACGACTATGGGCACCTTAATCGGCGTGATGACGAAGTCGGTGCTGCGCTGGGGATGTTGATCGGACCGAAATCGGTCATCACCTTTCCGTCTGGCGGACAGCAATTGCCCGAGCGCGGATTTTACGAGGTTAGCGGCTTAGCCTGGTCAGGTGGGGGCGCCATTAGCAGGGTGGAGATATCCACCGATGGCGGTCGACGGTGGGAGGACGCTGAGATTCAAGGAACGGCGCATCCCATGTCGCATACTCGGTTTAGCTATCAATGGACGTGGGACGGACAAGAGACAGAACTGCTATCGCGCTCCACGGACGACACGGGACAGGTTCAACCGACGCGAGCTCAAATCGCCGAGTTCTTCGGCGAACGTGTGGATGATGAGTCGTTTCGTGTGCGGGGTATGGACAATTCTGTCCAGCCGTGGAGGATTGCCAGTGATGGGAGCGTGCACAATGCGATTACTTAGGTTTCTCGCGTTGTTCATGTTCCTCGGGAGTACTGCGGTGGCGCAGTCCCCCACGTATGGTGTGGGAAGCACCCCAAGCGAAGAAGAAATCCGAGCCTGGGATATTGCCATCAGTCCGACGGGAGAGGAACTTCCGCCGGGGCGAGGAACCTCCCAGGAAGGCGAGTTGGTGTATCGGCGGCAATGCGCGTCCTGTCATGGAGTGGATGGAGAAGGAGCTGGCGCTCCCAGGTTGGTCAAACGTGACGAATCCCAGGTCGACCCTTGGGACTACGGGCGAATACTGCCTATCCGCTCGCCGTACGCCACGGGCGTGTGGGATTACATCAACCGAGGCATGCCGGTTAATCGAGAGGGAACTCTCACCGCTGACCAGGTCTACGCGCTGACTGCCTATTTGCTCTATTTAAACGATGTCATCTCTGAGGACGATGTGCTCGACGACCAGAATCTGGCGAAGATTGAGATGCCAAATCGTGATAACTTTGCCGACCTGCCGGACTGGAAACGCGG
>CAUZRA010000120.1:0-5212 GCA_963582035.1 Vicinamibacteria bacterium
GCGCCAGATCCCCCACCAATCAATATCAGTGTCGACGGACTCTTCGGTTCCGCGGTCGCTATATGTTCTGGTGGCCGGTACACGTCGCTATCGTAATGCAGACTGCCTGGTCGAAATTCTAGTTTGGTACTTCCACAGGTTTTGCGCGAGCGACATAACCTTAGTGGTATAGAATCCCCGCCATGACGGAAGCGGCGAAAACTGGGCGGCCGGCGAGTGGCCGACCGGACGGTTCGGATAACACTGCCCCTGACTTGCGTGAGCATGGTGCTCCAGTACGGGGTGAACCACAAACATCGACACGGCGTCTGTTTGTTCAACTCCATGTTTTTACCGGTTGCTTGTCCATAGACGCGGTTGTTAATGAGGTTCGCGGTAGTGGTCTCGATGCAGTTGTTTATGCCGATCTGAACGATCCCCGTGGTGTTGGGGTGTTGTTGATGAGTGAAGATCCTGCACGATTTGCTGAGGCTGGCCGTGCTTTGTTACTTGCTGCTTCTTTTACGGCCCTTACCCCTCGCCCTGATTTGACGATGATTGGGCGCACATATTCGTCTGGTCGCGAGGCTGACCTTAACGATTTTTTGCTTCAGAAAGTGCCACGGAATGTCCTTCAGCCAGATCATACGTGGGCGGTTTGGTATCCGCTGCGTCGAAAAGGTGCTTTCAACCAGTTGCCACGTGCTGAGCAGGGAAAGATTCTCATGGAGCATGGGATGCTCGGTCGGCGTTATGGGGAGGCTGGCTACGCCGCTGACGTCCGCCTTGAGTGTCACGGTCTGGATCGGGACGACAATGAATTTGTAATTGGTCTTATTGGACCTGAACTGTATCCATTGTCGAAACTTGTAAAGGATATGCGTGCGACGCGGCAAACGTCTGAATTTATCCAACAGATGGGTCCGTTTTTCGTTGGAAAGGTTTTGTTCCAGTCCGATTATCAGAGCAACTCGTCGAGCTAACGTTCTTTAAATTCCGTAGCTTCTTTAGGTTTGTCCTCTGTTAGGATTGCGGCTATGGCTGACGTTCGAGTTGACGATTCATCTGAACCACTGAATCAACTTCCGCTTCCTGATATTAGTCCGCGGGGTTTGTTGCGTAGTTTTGGACCTGGCATGTTGTTGATGATGACGGGCATTGGCACGTCTCATCTTCTTACTGCGCCAGCGGCGGGTGGCCGATTCGAATATGCATTACTGTGGTGCATTCCGGTTGCATATATCTTCAAGTACTACGGCTTCGAAATGGCGTTTAGGTTTACGAACGCCACCGGTCGGAGCATGTTGGATGCCTACTCGACGGCACCGGGCAAGTGGCCTCTTTGGTACGTCCTTATTACCACCTTTATTCAGTGCGCACTGGGCCAGGCTGGTCGGCTTATAGCGGCCGCAGCAGTTTGCTACGCTTTTGCGAATATTTATTTGGGTATTGACCTCCCTCTTGGAGTGTACGGAGCGATCCTTGGGGTCGCTGCGGTGCTGTTTATTTTGCTCGGTCGCTACGCCGTGATGGAAACGGTTACAAAATTTCTCGCTGGTCTGTTGTTTGTGTCGACCGTCGGTGTTTATTTTGTCCAACCTGCGCCGTTGTCAGCATTTACTCACTTTGTTCAATTTGAGATCCCCGGAGGTTCATGGCTCGTCATTGCGGCTTTTCTTGGGTTGTTGCCGACAGGAATCGACGTGTCGCTGCAAGCTTCAGAATGGGGTAAAGCAAAGAAAGCCGGGATGGGCCGTATTCGAGAGCTACTTGAACAGAGAGAACTCGCTCCGAAATTTGATCCGATGTCATCTACTAAAGAAGATTTGGCCGTTGATATGGAGAGACTGCCTTCGCATGCGCGTGAGTATTGTCGTCGGTGGTTTCGCATCGGTGAACTCGATTTCGGGTTTGGACATGTGGTGTCATTTTCCCTTGCCTGTATTTTTCTATTGCTGGCTGCCGTTTGGATGTATCCAAGTGAAGTCGAGGGTCGTGCCGTGATTGGAGAAATTGGCTCAATTTTCAATGAAAGTGTTGGTCCGGCGATGATGATCGTTTTTTTTGTCGGGGCTTTTGCTGCGACATTTTCAACGGCGTTTAACTACTTTGATGGATGGCCGCGTGTTGTTGGTGCTTGCTGTCGAAATCTTTTTCGGAAGACTGCTGCTTTGAGTGGGATTGCTCGAGATGAGATAACGCAAGAACATCGTGAGCGTTGGTATTCAGAATTCAATATTTACCGGATGACGATGTTTTATTCACTCGTCGCGTCAGTGGCGATTATCGCTGGTTTACCACGACCTGTTTTCTTAGTCCTTGTTGCATCCGCGCTGGCATTTTTCGTCGCGCCAGTAATTTTCTTTCTGAATATTTACTATTGCGTAACAGTGATTCCGAAAACTGATACGGTGTTTTATCCATCTCCCGTAGTGCGGGCATTTGCCTGGACGAGTTTTGTGGTCTTCAGTGGGTTAACTGCACTGATCATCATGGCCCGTGTGTTCGATATTACTCTGTTTGGTGGGCCAACTCTCTCGTGATGAAGGCGTGGCTAGTCGCGGTCGTTTCGGTTGCGGTAGCCCCAGCTTATGCTGAATTTAATTTAGATTTGTCACATCGCGCTCGTGATGTCCAGCCTGGCGAGATAGTGGTTCTTGAAGTTCGGCCGTCAGAAGACCCCGTAACTCTGAGTGCGAGTGCGTTTGGAAAGACTCTACGGTTTTTTCGGAGCGGTAGTGATGCTTGGGTCGCATTGCTTGGGATCGACTTAACGACAGAACCTGGGTCTTACGATGTATCGGTGCATGCAACGGCGGAGAACGGGAAGATCGCACGGAAATCGTACACGCTATCTGTCGGCCAGAAAGATTTTCCGACGCGGCGATTAACCGTTGATCCAAGTTTTGTCAGTCCTCCTCCTTCGGTTATTGAGCGTATTCAACGAGAAGCACGTCAGCTTGATGAGATTTTCACGACTGCGACTAACGAGCGATTTTGGGGGGGTGGGTTTCTCCGGCCGGTGCCGGGCGATTCAACAAGTAGTTTCGGCCGTCGGAGTGTGTTTAATGGTCAAGCTCGTAGCCCGCATAGTGGAACAGATTTTCGGGCAGCCGAGGGAACGCCAATTAAAGCACCGAATACCGGAATGGTAGTGCTTGCTGCCGATCTATATTTTTCAGGCAATGTAGTCATTATCGATCATGGTTGGGGGCTTTATTCCTACTTTGCGCACCTGTCTTCGATTGCTGTAAAGGAAGGAATCCGAGTCGAACAAGGTGATGTGGTTGGGGATGTTGGGGCTACCGGGCGAGTTACTGGGCCGCACTTACATTGGACTGTGCGACTGAACGATGCGCGTGTAGATCCGCTTTCGTTAATGCAGCTGTTTCCTCAGGCGCAATAAGAAAAGAATAGCTAAAAACCAAAACGTAGCCCGGCCGCTATGTGCGTTCCGCCAAGCTCGAGAGGTGGTTGTCCGCGTCCAGAGAACCTGGAAATGTGGCGGAGGGTGGCTTGATCATTCACGGAAGATGTTCCTCGGCTGTAACGCAGGATTCCTGCCAATGCGACGTGGTCAGAGACAAAGTAAGACATATCGAAGCCGATATTGAAGCCTAGTTCGGTTCCGCCAGAGGCGAGTGTGCTGTGGCCAATGATGTCAACAGCGCTGTAGTCATATCCGCGTTCCTTCGTTTGGATTGCCGATACTAAGTCCTGCCTGACTGTAAATATTGTCGGCCCGACAAAGCCTCGGACCAATAACTTGTCTCCGACTGTGTGCCAGTATTGAGATTGGATGTGAATCGCTGACTCGCGCCTGAGTAAGTTATTAGCTACACCTGTTGCTTTACGGGGAAAGGAAAAGAAAAAAGGGTGAGGTACGTCAGCGTCGATTGTGGCCGCTATAGTTTTACTGAAATGTGACACATTAACTCCAAGCCCCATGCGCTTGTACAGCAGAAAGGCAAAGCTACCGTCGAAGGCGGAATCTTTTGTGACGTTGTAACTCGCTTCAAATGTGCCGGTTTCTTGCCAGAGCTCAAAGTCGACCTCGTTTTTCAGTGCATCCTTGACAAATTGGATGCCGCCACTGAAACCGACCGTTATACGTTGATTTTCTACTGTTTGAGCGGAGAGCACTGAACTGTTGAAGAAAGAAATGATAATCCACAGTGCAACGGTAATTGAAATGTTGCGGTGTTGAGTTATCCACATGCGAGCCGGTTCTCTTCCATATTTAAATAGGTATTCATTTACTCTATGCCCACTGCTGTCCATGCTTCGCCGATAGCGCGTTCGACCGCATGTCCGGCGCCGAACATATCACGAGCTGACTGTAATGTTGTTTCGCGCGCGACAGAAAATGTCGCATCGGCAGGCATCAGCATGGTAAATGCACGATAGAACACTTGTTCGATTTGAGAACGATTGTGACTTCCGACTCCCGTGACGGAGACTCCAGAGGTTCTATTTGTGCCACCTTCGATTGCTAGGTAAAACGCATGACTGGCAATAGTCGAGTTGATATGAACACCGCCATAATCAGCATTGCCTTGATATCGGACTGAGTAGTGATCTGGATTATTTAGAGACAACGGGTCAGCAAGGGAACGGACACCATTCGGTTTGATCACATCTTCCCCAAGTACATAATCTGCAGTTTCGTCACGATGGCGGTCGGTCTCAGCCATAAAGAACTCAACAGAGACACCGATGATGTCTGAGAAGGCTTCGTTTAAAGCTCCCGATTCGTTTTGATAGATAAGGCCTGAGGTGTTGTCGGTTATCGCATGTGCAAGTTCGTGCGACACAATGTCGATTCCAGTAGTAAAGAAATCAATGGTCTGTCCAGTGGAGGTAAGTACAAATCCATCTGGGAGTCCTTCGCCGAAGACGACGATGCCATCAGGACCGCATGTGCCACAGTAAAATGCATTAACAAAGAACAGCGAGAAAATATTGTCTGGGACGGTATATAGGTCGCTTCGATTTACTGGATGTACAACACTAATAATGGGCCCGTCTTCACCGTCAAGTCCATTCCTTTGAAATCGGTTATACAAATAATCGTATGTCCACCCGGCACTGACGTGTCCGTCGACTATCGGGCCGTCAGTCCAGTGATTATCTGCGTCTTGGCCGAAATCAGCAGCGCTGAGTGAGTCAGTGCCGTTCAAAATATTGATTAATCGTTCCCAATCGCCTTTGAGATCATATGTGGCAATTTGTG
>CAUZRA010000121.1:0-5200 GCA_963582035.1 Vicinamibacteria bacterium
AGACTTCTCGCCGCGGCGTCACTCCTACTGATTACAGTGGGTGGACTCGTTACGAGTACCGGCTCTGGATTGTCCGTTCCGGATTGGCCCAATACATACGGCTACTTCATGTTCTCTTTCCCTCTATCAAAAATGGTGGGGGGAATCTTTTATGAACATAGCCACCGACTTATCGCAAGCGTCGTGGGACTTCTCACCATTGGACTTGCCGTGTGGATTTCCAGGACAGATCGTCGGCGGTGGGTCAGACGGCTTGGCTGGACGGCGCTCGCCGCCGTGATCATGCAAGGCACGCTTGGCGGTCTTACGGTAATCTATTTTCTCCCGGCAGGCATCTCAATCAGCCACGCGGGACTCGCGCAACTATTCTTTGCATTGATCGTAAGCCTTGCAATCTTTACCTCGAAGGGATGGCATTCGCGGTATAACCAACGCCCGCCGCTAAATGACTGGGTCTTGGCTCGGCTCGCGCTAATCACACCGATATTGATTTACGTCCAGATCTTGGTCGGAGCTACGATGCGCCATACCGATGCCGGTTTAGCCATACCGGACTTTCCTCTGGTCTTTGGTGGTCTATTCCCTCCTGTCTGGACCCCAGGGATCAGTATCCACTTTGCCCATCGCATTGGAGCATTACTTGTGGCTGCGATTGTATGTGCAACCGCAGGTCATGTCCTCTACCACCACGCCTCGCGACGTGAACTGTGTCGACCTGCGTTACTGTTAAGCAGTTTGGTATTGCTACAAATCGCACTTGGTGGCTGGACCATCTTGAGCGAGAAACACATAACAGTGAATACTGCTCACGTGGCCATGGGCGCACTCGTTTGGGTTACCGCAGTGTCTCTTGCCCTGCGTGTACATCGAGAATGGTTCGTTAACGACGAACAGCCCCAACACCGTGATGCACGATTAGGAGCTGTACCTGCTCGCTCTGAGGCTCAAGCATGAAGGGTAACGCCGTCGCCTTGACAGCAGAACGGAATCGTCTTGCTGACTTCTTCGCCCTCACAAAACCCCGTCTTAATTCGCTAACAGTTACGACAGCAGGTGTTGGGTACTTCCTCGGGGCCACGTCACCGATAGACCTACTTATGATGTTGCACGTTCTCATTGGATCTGGATTAGTCGCCGGAGGCGCGGCCGCATTCAACCAAGTCGCAGAACGCGACATCGACGAAACCATGGCACGCACAAGGCTCCGACCGATGCCAATGGGGCGCGTCTCTCCAAATGAAGGTCGTATTTTTGCGTCCATCATTGCAATCGCCGGACTTGCGATACTCCTCGTTGGCACGAACGTGGTGGCCGCTATCGTTGCTGCCACTACACTCGTTAGCTACGTCGCAATCTATACACCGCTGAAAAGACGGACCTCCTGGGCAACTGTCATCGGAGCGGTCCCTGGTGCGCTCCCTCCAGTTATCGGATGGACGGCCGCACGTGGCGCACTTACCATCGAAGCATGGGTATTATTCAGTATCGTTTTTCTTTGGCAACTCCCGCACTTTCACGCGCTTTCCTGGTTATACCGCAACGATTTCAAAAAATCTGGCCTGCCTTTAATCGCGGTACAGGACCCCGATGGTCGTCGAACGGCCAAACATGCGCTTTTTTTTGGCTGCGCCCTCGTTCCGGTCAGCTTGACACCAACCTTCGTTGGGTTAGCCGGGCTTCCGTACCTCGTGCTGGCAACGGTACTCGGTGCAGCCTTTTTAATTCTGGCGGTGCGATTCTTGTCTGAGCGCACAGACGCGCGCGCGCGTGTTCTTTTCCTCGGGTCGTTGGTTTATCTGTCTCTTCTATGGGTTTCTCTTGTTTCTGCCCGTCTCCTATAACTAGTGCAGGCTGAATAGATGCCAGCAGTCACCGACCTCCCTGCAGTCAATGCGACCCTGAACGCGATTTCAGCATTCCTTCTAGTCATCGGGTATGTCCTTATTCGTCGAGGACAAGCACAACAACATCGCCTGTGCATGCTCGCAGCCTTCGCGACCTCCGCACTATTTCTCACAAGCTATGTTATCTACCACCTCAACGTAGGTTCCGTCGCTTTTACAGGACAGGGAACCATTCGCATTGTCTACTTCACAATTTTGATCAGTCACATCATTTTGGCAATTATCATTCTGCCCATGGCTATCGTGACTCTACTGCGGGCTCTTCGTGGTCAACTTGAATCACACCGTCGAATAGCAAAATGGACTCTTCCGCTCTGGCTCTATGTCTCGGTCACCGGTGTGGTGGTGTACTGGATGCTCTACCAAATGTAGAGTCGTTCAGTTCAATCCGAGACCGTGTTTCTAAACGCCGATAGGCATCACCGATAGATGAGGTACGGGCGACGAGTCTGACGCCACAAATCTTCGCCCTCTTGCCAATCAGCAACAATGCTCTCGGGGTCATCTCCACCACGTATGCGCTCTACCAAACTCAAGGAACCAGAAAGACGAACCAACGCGTCAAGGTCAAAATCATTTGGGTGAAGGCGAAATAACGCCGTGGCAATTTCAACACCTAACCGGACCGGTTTGAATCGACTTCGGTTCGTAACCAATATCGCAATACCTTCGCACCGCTGACCAGAATATCTACTGGACATTGGTGTGAAAGTCACCGGATACACCCGTACACCTTCCATTCTTCTCATGTTTAGAGCTCGCGCCAGCGCCATGCCATCCATCCAGGGAGCTCCAAGCTGTTCAAACGGCGTATCGGTGCCTCGACCTACCGAAATATTCGTTTGCTCAAGCATACCAATCCCAGGATAGGTCGTTGCCTGTGCTACAGAACGAAGATTAGGGGACGGATTTACCCAAGTAATTCCCGTCTCATCAAACCAGGTCGTACGACGCCACCCCCGCATAGGAATTACCGTCAGATCGGCACCGATACGCTTTTCGGTATTGAACAATAACGCCAACTCGCCAATCGTAAGACCGTGCCGCACCGGCATAGAAAAATAGCCTGTAAAGCCCGTCGTCTCCTCAGTACCATCGAGCAGCGGACCTTCAACGGTTGCACCCGTAATCGGGTTAGGTCGGTCAAGTACAACGACAGGGATGCCTTGAGCAGCAGCAGCCTCCATCATGTATGCCATCGTCGTAGCGTAGGTATAAAACCTCGTTCCAGCGTCCTGTAAGTCAACCACTACGGTATCGAGTCCTCTCAACATCTCTTCGGTCGGTCGGCGTGTACGGCCGTAAAGTGAATAGATCGGAAGATCGGAAGAGCGATGACGACCATGATTCACCGCCTCGTCACGGGTGCCGCGAATGCCGTGCTCCGGACTGAACAGTGCATGCAGGTCAACATCATCAGCACCATCTAACAGATCGATCGTGGACCGACCGAGACGATCACGTCCGGTCTGATTCGTTAACAGTCCCACCCTTCGATCAGTAAGCTGCTCAAACCGTTCAGATACCAGTACGTCAACACCGGTGAATGTCGGAATCATACCCACTGATACAGGTCGAGCAGTCGGGGCAGACAATCCATCATCGACCGCTGCTGCCGCCAGAGTCGCCACGCGACCACGAAGACTCGTCACGTTCCCAGCACCATCCGGATGTATACGATTTGAAAGAAACACCACAACAGTCGACGTTTCAGGGTCAATCCAGATCGATGTTCCCGTAAAACCGGTATGCCCGAATGACCGCGCAGAAAACAGGTCGCCTCGGTTCGAGGAGTACCGAGAATCAATATCCCAACCAAGTCCCCTCCGCTCATCCAGGAAAAGTGGAGTGGCCGGCGTCACCATCCGAGCAACGGTCAGTGGCGACAGCACAACGGGTGTCTCAGCACTAATGCGCCCCCCCCCCAAGACCATCGCGCCAAATCGGGCAAGGTCATCCGCCGTTCCGAACAAACCTGCGTGTCCAGCGACACCACCCATTCGACGCGACGTCGGGTCATGAACGGTGCCTCGAAGCATTTCAGCGCCAGGGCCTCCACACGGCCAAGCAAGCCGTCCACACGCCTCTGTCGGAGCAATCCGATCTTTGAGCGCAGCTACTGGACGAAACAGTGTGTCAGTCATACCAAGTGGCCCAAAGATCCTCCGTTGCGAAAATTCAGAGAGTGACTCACCACTAACCTGCTCAACAATCGCTCCGAGCAGCAGAAAATTAATATCGCTGTAAATGAATCGTTCTCCAGGCGGTGCCTCGAGCTGTTCCTCCGTCGCTCGTTGAACGGCTGTCTCTACTCCTTCAAACTCTTGCTCAAGTGGAAAATCCGGCCGAAGGCCCGACACATGTGTCAACAAATGCTCAATAGTCACCGCCTCTTTCCCGTATCGTTCGAAGCCAGGTATATAACGTGAAACCGGGTCCCGAAGACGAATCACACCTTCCTCAACCAACGCCATAACACTCGGTGCAGTGGCGATGACTTTCGTCAGCGAAGCCAAGTCAAAAATAGTGTCGACCGTCATCGGCTCAACTAGCGGTCTGAGCGATCGATGGCCAAAGGCTTTCCGGTAGATCGTTTCACCGCGATGAGTAATCAGAACAACAGCTCCAGGAAGATCCCCCGCTTCTATCCCGTCTAAAATAACGGTATCTACCCCACTAAGACGTTGTAGATCAATGACTTGTTGTGTGTCCTGTCCGAGCAGAACAACTGGAAATAGCAACAGAATAAGATAGGGAAGTCTGTGATACTCAGCGAATCGGTGAGAGAAATTCTTGTTTCGCAACACGGCCTAATCCCGAGTGTATACTGGCTCGGAAGGAGTGCTGAGTATGTTCCGTACGATTGCTGTTTTTGGAGTTTCTACGTTGCTGGCTGTCTTGGTCTTTCCCGAGACAGCTGAAGCCCAGCGTGGCTTCATGCCGGGATTTATTTCAGGGATTGTCCTAGACATTAATGACCAACCGATAGCTGGTGCGACAGTTATCGGAGAAAACTCACAATGGCAGCGACGTGTCGATGGTGAAACCAACGAAGATGGGCGTTTCTCATTCGTTGGATTACAAACTGGTCGCTGGCTGTTCATCGTCCGTGGACGTGGGTATGAACCGGTGCAGGGATTCGCATACGTCCGCGGCTCAGGCATGGGCGGTCAGGTCACCTTTGTTATGGAAACTGACCCCCTGAATCCCGTAGCGCCACAAACAGGGGTGCTCGCCAACCTCAGGGCTGACGAACTCCAAGAAGCAATCTTGGCCGCTGACCAACTCTTCGAAAT
>CAUZRA010000122.1:0-5186 GCA_963582035.1 Vicinamibacteria bacterium
CCGGTTCGGTACGGAGTAGCGCGGTCATTGTGGATATCACGAGGATTTCATGTCATAACAGTTTGCGCGTTAGGGGCGCTGGCTTTGGTCACGCCATTGGGTCCGATGTATCTTGGAGGAGTGGGTGCCGTTGCCATACTCTTAATGTATGAGCAATCGTTGGTCAGCGTGACCGATCTTTCTCGGGTTAAGGAGGCGTTTGATTTGAACGGCTATGTCGGGTTGTTATATCTGGTTTGGACGGCAGGGGTTCTCTATGTCGGCTAGGCTGAGACGAGTTGCAATAGGCGTTACAGGTGCAAGTGGCGCGCTGTATGCAGTCCGGACGGTGTCCTCACTGCTGGCACTAGATGTCCAGGTAGAATTGGTCGTATCAGATCTTGGGCGTCGGCTTCTACGTGATGAACTTGGAGCAGAGGCTGCTGTTGACAAATTAGCTTCGTATATTTCTGCACGCTATGGCGTCACGGTTACTTCGGACAACTTTGTAATCCATAGTAATAAAGATGTCGGCGCGACCATCGCGAGTGGAAGCTATTTGTGTGACGCCATGGCAATCGTTCCGTGTTCAATGAAAACACTGGCGGGAGTGGCTCATGGGTTGTCACGTAATCTCATTGAGCGGGCGGCTGATGTGATGCTTAAAGAACGACGGCGCTTGGTCATTGTTCCTCGAGAAACCCCGATGAGTCTTCCGCAACTCAGAAATATGGTACTTTGCGCGGAGGCAGGAGCTCAGGTGTTACCAGCGATGCCGGCTTTCTACCAGGGGCCTGAAACCATCGACGACCTATCTGATTTCATGGCAGGAAAAATTTTGTCATGCCTTGGCATTGAAAATGACCTGTATCCAGCATGGGCCGGGTAGTTAATAAAGCCCCGGATCGCATCGCGGGTATGTTTGATGCGATCGCAGGGCATTACGATTCATTGAACCGATTTCTGAGTGTCGGCTTTGACAGGCGCTGGCGCCGGCGAATGGTTAGATCGCTTGGATTAACTGGGACTCAAACAGTTCTTGACCTATGTACGGGTACCGCTGATGTGGCTATTGCGCTATGTGAGACCCAAGATTCATCTAATCGTGTCATTGGGGTCGATTTTTCTGCTGAAATGTTAAAGCACGGTCAGAAAAAGTTAGATACTCAGAATTTATTGACAAAGGTGCACCTGCTTCGTGCGGATGGGACAGCGATCCCACTACCGCCTGGGTCGGTAGATGCGGTGACGATAGCTTTCGGAATTCGGAATATTCAGAATCCGATGCGGGCGCTACTGGAAATTCGGCGGGTAGTTCGTCCAGGCGGACGGTTGGCGATTCTGGAGTTTGGGATGCCTAGTATGCCTGGTATTCGAACATTATATAGGTGGTATTTTCGAAGGGTCCTGCCATGGTTCGGTCGTCTTGCTTCTGGGCACGACAGTGCTTATAGCTATTTACCGCAGTCGGTTGGGGAATTTCCGAGTGGTTTGGCGTTCTGCCAAATGATGCAGGAGGCTGGGTTTATTGGGACTCGAGCTCACATGCTGCAATTCGGTATCGTCTATCTTTATGAAGGCGTTCGGGCCCATGGCTCTGCATCGGAATGAACGACGTCCTAAGATAAAAATAGCGAACTCGTTGCGGTGAAGAGCCAGTTATAATCAACAATTAGGCCATGTACTTAGACTTAGAAGACCGTTATATAGATGCGCCGAGCCTGGATTCGGCCATGTCTTGGCGAGAGCAGGTCCTTCTATCGCTCTTTGCGCATCTCTTCGTCGCGGCCCTTATTCTGTTCCTTCCGATGTTGCCGTTCGTACGTGCTGCTGAGGTCGCTCGTCAAGAGCGGTTGATGGAATTAGCACAACTACAACAGAGTCAGCCGCTTGTTGCTCCAGATGCGAATCGAACATTTGTTTTTATTGAACCCCGTGTCGACCTTGAATCACAGGAAACACCACGGGTAGAGGCTCCGTTCTCGGATCGTGATCGAATTGCTCAGTCCCCGACAGAATCAGACGTGCCGCTTAACGCATTACCGAATGCCGAGGGTAATTCGTCATTGTTTGTTGAATCCGATGACCCTTCTAACACTGAAACCGATCCGACGGCTGAACTCAACTCGGATCAAACTAATCCACTAGAAGGAGTTCCATCTGATCCGGATGAATTAGCCGAGTCTGCAGTGGATTCAGATGCTGTTGATAAATCACGAAGCCCTGAAAATCCAGGCGAACTCTCGGCAGAGGAACTGATTGCTAGGGCTATAGAGGATGGTTCATTGGCATTGCCTGGTGACGGACTTCGTGATCCGGATACCGTGAACAATGGCTCAGATCGACCAGCGGATGGATTGCTCGGGCGAGCAATGCGGAATCTCAACCAATATGTTCAGCGAGAAAGTTTTAACAATCAAGAGGGTTCTGTTGGTCAATTCGGACCATGGATTCAGTTTGATTCAAAAGGCGTAGAATTCGGCCCGTGGATTCGTCGATTTGTTGCGCAGATTCGCCGGAACTGGTTTGTGCCGTACGCCATTATGTCGCGCTCACTTCACGGAAACGTCGTACTTACGTTCTACGTGCATCGTGATGGTTCTATCTCTGAATTGACCATTGCTAAGCCAGCCGACGTGGATGCTTTTACAAACTCTGCCTTTAATGCGTTGTCGACATCAAATCCGACCCAACCATTACCTCCTGAATACCCTGATGACAATGCATTTTTCACGGTGACGTTTTTCTTCAATGAATCACCGCCGGCCTGAGTCAGATTAATCTCTGCTCGTCGGATTGGACGTATAGGCTTTCCTTTCTTCGTCAACTCAGTAGATTGGCCTATCGGTGAGGCATTAAGCTTTTTGTAATGTTTACGATGGTAACTATTTAGGAGTTCTGGTGGTTTTAGACACGGGTGAGGCGCCGTTTCTTGTAGCGATTGTTGGGCCAACAGCTACGGGGAAAAGTACGCTCGCCATTAAGGTCGCGCAGCGATTTGATGGTGAAGTGGTAAGTTGTGATTCAACGGCCGTCTATAAGGGTTTTGATATAGGAACTGACAAGCCTCCCATTTCAGACCGTCAGGGTGTAGCCCATCATCTTATCGATGTGGTTGATGGTTCCTCTGATTACTCTGCTGCGCAATACGCACTGGATGCCACAACTGCGATCAACAGTATTACGGGTCGTGGTAGGTTGCCGATCTTGGTTGGAGGTTCTGGCCTTTACTATCGTGCGTTAACTCGAGGATTGTTTGATGGGCCGGGTCGTGATGATGGAATGCGAACTCGGCTTGCGAGAATTGCTACGAAACGAGGGGTTGAGTATCTTCATCGTCTAGTTGCGAGGGTTGACCCGGCATCAGCTAGGCGAATTCAGCCGCGTGACGAAAAAAGACTTATTAGGGCTCTCGAAGTGTATTACCTGACCGGACGGCCGCTTACGGATCACTTTGATTCGACTCGGTCTCCGATCGCTTCATACCGAGTGATCACATTTGGTCTTTATCTGCCACCCGAGGAGATCGCTAGGCGCGTTGAATATCGAGTGGCTGATCAATTCCAGCGTGGACTTATTGATGAGATCAAAACTTTGATCGATCTAGGTTTGTCGAGAGAATCGCACCCTTTTGGTGGGTTGGTATATCGGCAGGTTCTTGAATATCTAGAAGGTATTCGTGACGAGTTGGCGACGCGCGAGCTAATCGTTCAAGGAAATAGACGTTACGCAAAGCGTCAGTTGATCTGGTTTCGTAAAGAGCCTAATCTACGTTGGATTAATCGAGCAGGCGAACATCCAGACGCGTTAAAAGAAGTAGTCTCTGTATTACAGGCTCGGCTACTGTGAACGATTGCTCTTAGAGAATTAGAGAGAAGAATAAGTCTAAATGTCGGCGGCACACGAACACACTCCTCAGGCGTCATTGCAAGATGTATTTCTTAATGGTGCTCGTCGCGAACGATTAAAGGTTGTTATTCGGCTTATGGATGGTTCGGAAATCATTGGTCGCATTAAACGATTCGATCGGTTCGCATTGCTTGTAGAGCATGATGGAACTGACTTGATGCTGTTTAAGCATGCGGTGGTGTCAATAGGCCCATCCCGGACTGCTGGCGTATAAATGACTTTTCGGGGAACTGACGGACTTCGCGCGCAGTTAGAGACGCGTGAACGCGAAACACTTGCGTCCATTGCAACACTCAGTAGTGAAAGTCGAGGAAGGCTTCGCACTGAGGAGGAAGATGTCATTCGCCCAGCGTTTCAACGTGACCGTGATCGGGTTGTTCATTCAAAGGCGTTTCGGAGGCTAAAGCATAAGACGCAAGTCTTTTTAGCCCCGACGGGTGACCACTATCGTACCAGACTTACTCACACACTTGAGGTTTCACAAATAGCCCGGACGATAGCCAAGGTATTACGACTCAACGAAGAGTTAACGGAAGCGATAGCGTTGGGACATGACCTCGGACACTCGCCGTTCGGGCATGCTGGTGAGCGAGTATTAAAACAACTAATCCCTGGTGGGTTTAATCATTATGAGCAGAGTCTTCGGATAGTGGATGTACTAGAGCAAGAAGGCCAAGGACTTAATCTCACATGGGAAGTGAGAGATGGCATCGCGAAGCATTCAAAGGGCAAGAAAGGTGCGCCGGTGGGAGCCGGTCCGGAACATCGAGCCTCGACTCTTGAAGGACAGGTTGCACGAGTTGCTGACATCATTGCCTACGTTAACCATGATATTGACGACGCTGTTCGTGCTGGAATTTTAAAGCTAGAGGAATTGCCCTCCAATCTCGTTTCCGTGCTTGGATCGACATCGTCTGAACGTATTGGTTGTATGGTTACGGATGTTGTTAGTCAGACACTCAATCGTTCTAGTGGTGTTGATGTTGACATGAGTGATGAGGTGCTGCAGGCGACTCTTGATTTGCGAGCTTTTCTCTTTGATGCTGTCTACGAGAATGACGAAGCGACAGCTGAGTTCAAAAAGTCATATGGCATCCTCAGCGGGCTGTGGGACAAGGTTCGTGAAACGCCAGAATATTTTTTAGACCATCAAACACTTGAGCGGGATGGGTTGGATGTTGCAGCGAAAGATTTCCTTGCTGGTATGACGGACCGGTTTGCCATAGGCCTTTTCACAGAGTTGTTTGTCCCACGACCGTGGGGTGAGGCTGGAAGCAGTCACGTGGTATAGTTCAAGG
>CAUZRA010000123.1:0-5182 GCA_963582035.1 Vicinamibacteria bacterium
CGAGGTGGTATTGCGTGTCGCTGATGTCGTTCCGCTTACCGGGCCTGCTGCTGACCAAACGCTTGCACCAGACTATCCAGGGATTACAGAAGCCAATAATGTTATCGATTGGGACCCACCTTTCGATATTGACCTTGGGTTAATTCGTCCAGTTGATGAAGACTACTGGGACACATATCGTACGACTCCTAAGGCATTTATTCCACTTGAGGCTGGTCAGCGGATGTGGGCATCGCGGTGGGGACGGCGCACATCGGTTCGTGTATTTCCCGAGATGGGTATCGACCTCGACGTGGCTCTTGCGCGATATGCCACTGCACTACAGGAGCGGTTGGACCCGCTTACTGTGAGTTTTGTGGTGTACCCGGCTCGGTCGTTGGCACTTGAGGCTTCAAGTGGTGTTACGGATTTTGGTCTGTATTTTATCTACTTCAGTTTTTTTCTGGTCGTTTCCGCTCTGATGCTGGCAAGTCTATTTTTTCGACTGGGTGTAGAGCAGCGATTACGGGAAATCGGATTGCTTCGGGCTATTGGGTTTTCTGTTTCAGCGCTGCGTCGAATCTTTCTGATCGAAGGCATCGCACTTTCTGTTGTTGGAAGCATTCTTGGTGTTATTGGTGCCGTAGTTTACGCCGATGTGATTATGTGGGGGCTTCGGACATGGTGGTTTGACGCAGTTGGGACGACGCGTTTAGCACTGGCGGTATCACCGACGATGTTGACTATCGGCGCGGTTGCGGGCGTTGCTGCTGCCGTTTTTTCGATAGCTTGGTGCTTGCGGGCCTTGGCCCCCGCCTCACCTCGGAGTCTGTTAACTGGCGCCGTGGCAGAGGTTACTGGTTTACCGAATGTAAGTAGTAATTCTCGACCGACAGAGCTGCGGTCTTGGTCTGTGGGTATGGCGCTTGCCGCCACTGGTGTGGCGCTCGTGGCTACAGCGGCGACAGGATTAATTGGTGCAACCGGCGGATTTTTTGGTGGTGGGTTTGTGCTCTTGGCGGCGATGCTTGTGTTGGCGTGGGCCTGGCTTAGTGGACGACCGGCAAGACACACAGAAGGTCCGTGGTCATTGTCACAGGTAGGGTTCAGAAATGCGTCTTATCGACCTGGCCGTAGCGTGTTGTGTATTGCCTTAATTGCTTCTGCTTCTTTCATTATTGTTGCGGTTGATGCGTTTCGGCTCGAGGGTGATGGCGACCTACTGAACCGGGCATCTGGTACCGGAGGTTATACCCTGCTCGCTGACACATTACTTCCGGTCGTTGATGATTTGTCGACCGCAGATGGCCAGGAGCAATTATTTATAGCGGATCTATTCGAGCCTGATCAGCCGCTTAACGGAATAGGGATCAGCCGCTTCCGGGTCCGGCCGGGTGAGGATGTGAGTTGTCTTAACCTGTACCAAGCCAAAGACCCGCGAGTCGTTGCGCCGACAGCAAGTTTTGTCGAAGAAGCAAGATTTAGTTTCCGTGCATCTCTTGCAGAGACTAGTGATCAAGAAGTGAACCCTTGGTTATTACTTAACCATGAGTTCTCGGATGGTGCGATTCCTACCATTGCGGATGCAACGTCGCTTCAGTATGCGTTGCATTTATCGGTTGGTGATGACTTTGTTCTGAATCGAGATACAGATAATCCAATTACTCTCCGCATCGTGGCATCGCTCTCCGACAGTATTTTGCAGGGCGAGTTACTGATTAGCGAGGTGAATTTCGATCGGGTATTTCCCGATTATGAAGGGTATCGATTTTTTCTGATTGATGTGCCGCTTGATAGCCAGAGTGAGGTCAGTGCAGCGCTTGAAGACAGAATGTCTGATTTTGGTTTTGACGTTGTGTCCGCTACTGAACGTCTTGCGTCATTTCACCGGGTCAACAATACTTATCTTGCGACCTTCCAGGCGTTAGGTGGTCTTGGCCTTGTGTTGGGGACGTTCGGTCTTGGCGCTGTTCTACTGAGGAATGTACTTGAGCGTCGTCGAGAATTCGCACTGATGCGAGCGGTGGGGTACAACGCGGGTCACCTCTCATTGATGGTGCTGGCTGAAAACACATTTTTATTATTTGGCGGGTTATTCGTGGGTACCGGATGTGCTCTTGTTGCCATTGCTCCGGCGTTGATTGAGCGCGGCGGAGCAGTGCCGGTGCTGTCGCTCGCCGTCTTGCTGCTCATAGTGGTAGCTGCCGGCCTCACTGCTTCAATTGCCGCGACGATTGCTGCAATACGGTCACCCTTGTTGAGTGCTTTGCGGGCTGAATAGTTATCCGTAATTTTAAAGATATAAACCATGCTGACTACTGAGTTACATGACGGTATTACGGTGCTTCGGCTGAAGCATGGCAAAGTCAATGCGTTCGATCTTGAACTGATGCGCCGGTGGATTGACGAAATTACTTTGCTTGAACGGGCCGAGACTCCTGCCGTTGTGTTGACCGGAACGGGTTCGGTGTTTTCAGCTGGTGTTGATCTGAGGCAGTTGATCGCTGGCGGAAGAGAGTATGTTCAAGAATTTGTCCCATTACTCGGTGACATGCTGTTCAAGACTTTTACGTTTCCGAAACCACTGGTTGCTGCTGTTAATGGGCATGCCGTGGCGGGTGGCTGCCTCCTCGCGTGTGCTTGTGATTACCGTGTCATGTCGGAAGGAGAGGGGCGGATCGGAGTTCCGGAATTGTCAGTTGGAGTGCCGTTTCCGAGTGTTGCAATGGAGATCCTCAGACTCACGCTGCCGAACCATCGACTGCAATCGTTGATATACGGTGGATTGACATGTGCGCCGAGTGAGGCGCTAGCGAACGGTTTTGTCGATGAACTTGCGGAGAGTGGAGAGTTGTTGAGTCGCGCGTTAGCCATGGCGAACCGTTTGGGCTCACTTCCCCCCGCGTCATTCAGACTCACCAAACGTATGACACGACAACCTAGTCGTGACCGGATGGTGCACTATATGCGTGCCATTGACGAAGAAGTTCTGGAGGCGTGGCAGTCGTCTTCGGTGCTTCGTGCTGTTGACGAGTATGTCCAGCGTACCTTGAAGAAATAACCCGCCATCATGCAAGACGTCGTACTGGCGACCAATAAACAATCAACTTTTACCCTTTTGGTCTCGTAAATGGCTAAACATCCCCCCCGCGCCGCACGGCGACCCCATCAACTTACGGAGCACGGTGATGTTCGTGTCGATGATTATTACTGGTTGCGTGAACGGGATAATCCTGAGGTGCGTGCCTATCTTGATGCAGAGAATGAGTACTTACGTACTGAACTGAGTCATACGGCCGTACTGCAGGAGCGTCTGTACGACGAAATTAAATCTCGGATCAAACAAACCGATATGTCAGTTCCGTATCGCGAGGGGGCCTATCGGTATTACCGACGGTATGAGGATGGTCACGAGTACCCAATTTATTGCCGTCAGCTGACTGATGGGGCACGAGACCATGGTCGGGAACAAGTCATTCTTGATGTGAACAAGCTTGCTGCAGGACATGACTATTGTGATGTTGGGACATTACGTGTTAGCCACGACATGAACGTACTTGCCTATGCCATCGATAGGGTTGGTCGTCGAGAATACGCCATTTGTTTTCGGCATCTTGAAACGGACAAAGAATTCGATGATGTAGTCCGGACAGTCACAGCGAACATGGTATGGGCGGCTGACAACCGCACTGTGTTTTACGTCCGTCACGATCCGACGACGCTTCGTGCATACCAGGTGCTCCGTCATGAGCTAGGTACCGATGTATCAAAAGATGTTCTTGTATTTGAAGAGAGTGACGAAACCTTTAGTTGTGCGGTAGGTCTCAGTCGGTCTAGGCGATTTCTATTTATTGCTTCGTGCCAGACCTTGACAACGGAATATCACTATCTTGATTCGTCGAGTCCAGAAGATGCTTTTACCGTATTTCTTCCTCGTGTGCGTGGTCACGAATACGAAGTTGATCATTTTTCGGGTCGGTTCTACATCAAATCCAATGACGAGGCACAGAACTTTCGATTACTGGAAACTGATGACCATCGGATCGCTCGAGAGCACTGGACTGAGGTCGTTGCTCACCGTGACGATGTCTTGATCGAAGGATTCGAAACATTTCACGATCATCTTGTCATTGAAGAACGTCGAAATGGATTGGCTCAGATTCGTATCAAGCCGTGGCAGTCGGTCGATACAGAAAATACTGGTACGGAGCATGAAATAACGTTTGACGAGCCAGCGTATGATGCGTACATCGACATTAACCGGAACCCGGAGACCACAACACTTCGCTTTGGTTATAGCTCGATGACGACTCCGCACTCAGTTTATGACTATGACATGACGACGCGAGAGCGGACATTGTTGAAGCAGGATGAGGTTCTTGGTGACTTTAATTCTGACCAGTACGAGTCTATTCGTCTCACTGCGACCACCGCCGATGGGACACAGATTCCGATCTCTGTCGTTCGGCGGCGAGATCTGAATCAGGAGGCGCCCGCACCACTGTTGCTGTACGGATATGGATCGTATGGGATCAGTATGGAACCGACATTTCGGTCGTCCCGGTTAAGTTTGCTCGATCGTGGATTTGTTTTTGCGATTGCACATATTCGAGGAGGCGAAGAGCTTGGCCGGTCATGGTATGACGACGGGAAGCTGCTCAAGAAAAAGAACACATTCGCGGATTTCATTGCTTCTGCAGAACATCTAATCGAAATCGGAATGACTGCCTCTGACAGAATTTTCGCAATGGGAGGGAGTGCCGGTGGATTACTCATGGGTGCGGTCATCAATATGCGCCCCGATCTTTTCCACGGTGTGGTTGCACAGGTGCCATTCGTCGATGTGCTGACCACGATGCTTGACGATAGTATTCCACTCACGACCGGCGAATATGATGAGTGGGGAAATCCCAATGACAAGCAGTACTACGAGTACATCAAATCGTACTCGCCCTATGACAATATCGATGCGGTTCCGTGGCCACACCTGCTTGTCATGACGGGGTTACACGATTCTCAGGTTCAGTACTGGGAACCAGCAAAGTGGGTGGCGAAGCGACGTGCGATGGTGAATGACGAACGACGTTTGCTGTTTCAAACGAATATGGAAGCTGGACATGGTGGTGCCTCTGGGCGATATCGCCAGTATCGTGAATTAGCACTTCAGTACGGTTTTCTGTTGGATGTGGCAGGATTATCAGAT
>CAUZRA010000124.1:0-5175 GCA_963582035.1 Vicinamibacteria bacterium
GTTCGATATTTGGGTCAAGTAATGATCCAACTCTGGGGAGTGATTTAATATCATTGGGATAGCTGGCGAAGCTGCTGATACCAACAACCTGTTCGCCGGCGCCAATTTCAAAGAGCATCTCTGTTACCGCCGGTACAATCGAAACGATTCGCTTGGAAATGTTGCCCTGTGCACCCAAGTGCGATGCTGCTGTCCAGAGAAAAAATGTGATCGCAAGAAAGAACCACTTTGAATGGCACCTGAGCAATTTATTTCCGTCGGCGATGTTCATTTAGATCGCATCAAAAGCCATAAGAAGAATGGTCCGCCGAGAATAGCAGTAATCACGCCAACCGGCAGTTCAAGCGGTGACATCAGTGTTCGTGCTGCCACGTCACACGTCACTAGAAATGCTGCTCCAGCGAAAGCTGATGCAGGAAGCACCAGGCGGTGATCCGATCCGAGAAGCAGGCGGATTATGTGGGGGACGATTATGCCGATAAACCCGATGGGCCCTCCGAGAGAGACGGCTGCACCAGTCGCAAGAGAGGCGCTTAGGAAAGCAATGCGCTGCGTCTGTAATACATCGACTCCTCGGGCAGCCGCACCTGTTGAACCAAGGGTTAGCAAATTGAGAGCGCGCGGTAGCCATGAAAAACCAATACCAGCGACAATCAGTAGCGGCAGAGCCCAGACGATAGGTGTGTAGCTACTAACGTCGAGATTGCCCATTAAATATCTCACAGCTTGAAAACTTTCCGTGTAGTCGGCAAGGTATTGAACAAACATGATGAGGGCAGAGAAAAGAGAATTCAAGGTCACACCAGACAAGAGCAGTATTGACGTTGAGAGTCCCTGGCGACGCGACCTCGCGAGCACATAAACGATACTAATGGCACCAACTGCTCCGGCAAAACTGGCCAATGGGACTGCCGGAAGCCCGGAGATAGCCAGTGGGGTGCCGATGATGACGACGAGGAGTGCGCCAAGTGATGCACCAGATGACACGCCAAGAGTGAATGGTGTTGCAAGAGGGTTGCGAAATAGAGCTTGAAGCACAACACCCGCTGATGCCAGAGCTGCTCCAACTAATGCGCCTGCAATTGATCGTGGTAATCGTGCAATAAAAAAAATTTGAGCATCGACGTTCTCGGCGAACGGTATGGTTCGATCGAATACCGCTCGCCAGTTGATTGGAGTCGGTCCTATGATTGGTCCAATGGCGCAAATACTTACCGCGGCCACCCCGAGGGCTATTAGTGTGCTGTAGCTACGGTAACTAAATGCTGCTTTCGGATGATTCAGACCTGTTGGCATGAAGTATCGCCGCTACGCTTCTTTTATCGGTACAACTAAAAGGCGTCCTGTTTTTTGGTGATTCGTGATGTCAGCGTCAATGCCGTAGAGTTCGCGGACATGTTCGGCTGTCAGCACGCTTTCTGTGGGTCCGGATGCGATGACCTTTCCTTCGCGTAGCAGTATGAGTTGGTCACAAAGGCCAGCGGCGAAATTCAGGTCGTGTGTTGAGAGAACTAATGTGACAGTTCGTTGTCCTCGGAGCTTTTGCAGCACCTCCGCGATTAAAAGTTGGTAACGAAGATCGAGAGAGGTTGTCGGTTCATCAAGAAGCAATACAGGATCGGGGGTCGCGACTGAATTTGCGCTCGACGGCATGAGTTGAGCTAGAGCGCTAGCGATCACAACACGCTGTTTTTCGCCTCCGCTTAGAGTTGTGAAAGGCCTGTTGGCAAGGTCTAGGGTGCCGGTCACCAGCAGGCATTGTTCAATAATATCTAGGTCTTCTTGGGTTTCATTTGCAAAGGTATCAAGGTGTGAGTAACGCCCCATGAGCGCGACTTCACTCACAGAGTAATCAAACACGAGAGCTGTTTCTTGCGGCACGAGCGCCAGTTGGCGTGCGATGGCGCGACGTCCAAGCTGGCCGAGTTTGATTCCATTCAGTTCGACGCTACCGCTGACTGGAGGTATCAGGCCTGCGAGGAGATGAAGAAGGGTTGTCTTTCCTGACCCATTCGGTCCTAGGAGACCTATGCAATCTCCTGATTTGGCAGTAACCGTGACGTCACTTATGACCCGAATTGACTGATAAGCGTACGAAACAGCGTTAGCGCAAAGAAGTGCATCGCTTTTACCTACGGTCATTTATTTCTCCCTCCGGCGTGACCACGCACCGTAATCACTCGTCAATAAATACTTTGGCCGACGAGTAACGAGGACGCCCGATAATTGGTTTCCTGACTTACGGGTCACGGCAGGACAACGACGCCTTCCCATGCTTTACAGCACAGTGGCGGACACCCTTTTGGTGACAAGCGCCGTCCTACTTACCGATTACAGTGGCGGGACCGTGCGGGATTTACACCCACTTCCAACTAATATCGGACTCAAGTAGCTACCTGAGTATATCAGCACACTTTTTGACTCAGGCACAGAATAGGAAAACAGGTTTGAAGGTTCTTTTTATTCGGTTTCTAAGGTAGGTTTGAACAGTTGGCCTGTTTACGGTTGCGTGGCTTGATGACGATGACATAGGATACGATCTTGGCCCTAAGGCTAGGCGGGGTTGCAACCCGCCATTTCCACAACGAGAGGATTGTATGAGCAAGAGCTCGACCGTCACTGTGCGTGAGAGGCCTGTATCCGAAGTAACTACTGCCAGTGCTGGCGGGTTGATGATTCACGGAGAGACGATAATCATTTCGACCGACGAGCGAGTAGAGGTCGTGGATCTGACCGAACGAGTCATGGCATTTGTTAAAAAACTGGATATACGTGAAGGCATTGTGAGTCTTTGGTCTTTGCACACTACGTGTACGATTTTCCTTAACGAGTTTCAGTCAGCACTAACGTCTGATATAAAACGCTTTCTTGAGCAGATGGTCGACCGTGATGGGGAATGGAAGCATAACGACCCAGACCACTCGGACTGTGACCGTATGAATGCTGACTCACATATTCGGGCTTTGTTGCTGGGACATAGTCTTACACTGCAAGTGAGCGATGGTGAGATTGTGCTCGGTCAATGGCAACGTGTTCTGATGGGGGAATTAGATGGTCCCCGTGCCCGTACACTCCGTCTTCAGGTCTGGGGCGTTGGTGAGTAGCAAATACTTTTTTAATCGTCTATTGATTCTTCAATAATTTATCAATGTACGCTCGGCTTTATTCGAGTGGGCTTCGGGCCATTACGGACAAGTTAGACGCTGGCATCCGTCTTGATTTTGAGGATGGTGTACGTTTATTCGATTGTCCAGATTTGCTAGCGGTTGGATGGTTAGCTAATCGTGCACGTGAATATCGACATGGTGCACAGGCATTTTTTAATCATAATCTTCGTCTAGAGGCGACGAATGTTTGCGTGGCCAGTTGCTTGTTCTGTGCTTTTGCGAGGTTGCAGCCAGGCGACGATGGCGCTTACACGATGAGTCTTGAGCAAGCTTGGGACAAGTTGCGTGAGCGGAAAGAGCAAACACTGACCGAAATACACGTTGTGAACGGTTTGCATCCAGACTTGCCGTGGGATTACTACCTTGAATTGCTGCGCGGCTTGAAGCGGATAAAACCTGGTATTCACCTGAAGTGTTTTACAGCTATTGAGATTGCATTCTTTTCTGAATTGTACGGCAAGAGTGATGAGCAGATCTTGCGTGACTTGATGGATGCGGGACTCGACTCTTTGCCAGGTGGGGGAGCAGAAATATTTTCTGAACGTGTTCGCCGTAAGATTTGTCATGACAAAGCGGATGCAGACCGCTATTTACAGATTCATCGAATTGCACACGGCCTTGGCATGCCTTCAAATGTCACGATGTTGTACGGGCACATTGAGACTTTAGAAGAGCGCGTTGACCACATGCTTCGTACACGTGCTCTTCAGGATGAAACAGGCGGATTTCAGGCGTTTATTCCATTAGCGTTCCATCCGGACAACAATCAAATGCGGAAGTTGCCCGCGCCGACGGCTGCGGAGACCCTGCGTGTTCATGCTGTGGCCCGTCTCATGCTAGACAATGTGCCGCATGTAAAGGCGTTTTGGATTGCAACTGGTGTCGAGGTAGCGCAAACCTCTTTGTGGTTTGGAGTTGACGATCTTGACGGAACTGTTCAGGAAGAGCGGATTTATCATATGGCAGGTGCGCCCACTCCTGAAGGAATGACTCCGGAGCAGATTGCCACCTTGATCCGTGAAGCCGGTCGAGAACCTGTGGAGCGAGACACGTTTTATAACGTTATTTCCCATCCTGTTTAGATAAGAAGTTTTTCAAAGCGCTGGTTTTTCTAACTTACCGTGTTACGATCGCAATACTGTCAGAGTCCAACGCTGGGTCTGGCATTTTTAATGTGCAGGCCTTGAGAAAAATTTCACAAGCGTTTGCTTTGAGCCGGCGAATCGATAAATAGAATAAACACAGTGTCCAAACCAACTGGTTTGGCTCTTTTTGACGTAACTGTCTTGAGAAAAATTTCACAAGATATTGATTTTTGGTAAATCAGGGAACGGTGTATGGACGTTGAACTGTTGAACAAGGTTGAGGCGGATCAAATTTCGTCACGGCAGCCCTTACCAGACCAATACCTTGGTTTGGACGATGAGGAGATGGCTGGCCGAATTAAGCAGGCCCGCGATTTGCTTGGTCGTCAGCTACTAATTCTTGGACACCACTATCAGCGCGATGAAGTCATTGCATTCGCTGATCGCACCGGCGATTCGTTTAAGTTGGCCCGCGAGGCGGCCGGATGTGGCGGTGCTGACTACATTGTGTTCTGTGGTGTTCACTTTATGGCAGAAAGTGCGGACGTTCTTAGTGCGTCACATCAGCAGGTCATATTGCCAGACCTGGCAGCCGGTTGTTCTATGGCTGATATGGCGGCACCTGACCAGCTGGAACTTTGTTGGGACGAGCTTGCTGCGCTAGGCGTGAACGACTTGGTGCCTGTGACCTATATCAATTCGGCAGCGTCGATTAAATCCTTTTGCGGTGAGCATGGCGGTGTTGTTTGTACGTCAAGCAACGCAGAAGCGACGTTGCGATGGGCATGGGAGCGTGGAGAGAAAATCCTGTTTCTTCCTGACCAGCACCTTGGCCGTAATACGGCATACAAGATGGGCGTGCCGCTTGATGAAATGGTGGTGTGGGATCCCGAACTTGCTTATGGCGGTATTTCGCTGAAAAA
>CAUZRA010000125.1:0-5164 GCA_963582035.1 Vicinamibacteria bacterium
GAAAGGCACAACGAAAACGAATAGATGCTACGACGGCAAGAAGCCAAAGGCTCTTCTAACGTTTTTCTTCTATCTGACGCTCTGCAACGCCAATCTTTCGTTCAATCGCATCAGGATCGATCACATCCCCGTCGCCGCTAAGCGCATGTTCCCACGCCTCTATTGCCTCAGCGTACTTCCCCATGCTGTTAAGTAGATCACCCAAGTGATCCTGAACAACCGAATTAGTCTGCAATTGGTCGCCAGCTGCCCTCAATGAAGATTCAGCGAGGTCGAAACGGTTCAACTTGAAGTAAGCCCAACCGAGGCTGTCGAGATAGGAACCATTATGCGGATCTTCCGCGATCGCACGTTCAATAAGCGTTACCGATTCTTCTAGTCGCTCACCTCGATCGGCCAACATATACCCTAAGTAATTGAGTGTTGGCGCATGCTCTGGGTCGCGGTCGAGTAATTCACGAAAAACACGTTCCGCATCTACGATGCGTTCATTTTGTTCGAATGCAGCGCCCAGCTGAAACCTGATCGAATTATCTTCTGGGAACCGCTGCTGAGCCGTTACTAACAGTTCTACGGCATCCTCTAATCGACGATACTCACTGTAAAAACTGGCAAGGGCCAGAAATCCTCGAGGATCTTCTTTGTTCGTCTCGACCAGTTCTTGTAGCAAAGATTCGCTACGGTCAATATCCCCACGGCTAATAAAAATTTCTGCCTCGACTAAAACGAGAGAAACATCTTCTGGATGATTCCTACGTGCTTCTGCAAGCACACGTGTCGCATCCGAATGACGGTCGACCTCAACGTACGCACGAGCTAGCCTGGACTGAAATGCCAGGTTACTCGGCATCTCCTCGATAGCAGCTTCATAAATCTGAATAGCTGCCTCAAAATTGCCAAGCTGTCCATACGTAAACCCAAGCAACGAAATAGACCGAGCTAGTCGATCGGGACGAACATCTCGAGTACGGGCCGCGTCAACTACCGGCTGCAACGTGTCAACAACTGCCTGATGCTCGCGGCGCCTGCTATGTACTTGAGCGAGCACAAACGGTCCACGTAATCCTTCTGGTTCCAGTTCCACCAGTTGCCGAGCAATCGATTCGGTCGAAGTAAAATTATTCAACTCAAGTTCAACTTCTGCTAGTAAATGCAAACTCGCAGCGTCCCTCGGACGCATCTCGATAAGCTCCTGCAGTACTACCCTCGCTCTGTCTATCTCTCCAAATTCCAATAATGCGCCCGCAAGACGACGGCGCACAGAAGCGTTTCTTGGATTCAGCGCAACAGCCTGCGCATACGCGCCCGCCGCTTCTCGCCAGCGTCTGCGCTGTTCGTACATCTCGCCTAACCATGCCAAAGAACGGTATGACGGTCTTCCAGTAATAACGGCCGTTTCAAGCGTTTCAAGAGCGATGTCATGCCGACCAGCTTGCTCGTATGCCTGAGATAGCAACAATGAAATCTCTATTACGCCAAGTTCGTCACGAGCGAGTTCCTCAAGCAGCACAGTCGCATCATCTATTGCATCCGTTCTGAGATATAAACGGGCCAACGTCAGGTCAACCTGCAAATCAGAAATTAATGCCCCGCGTGCTTGAGAAAGATGAGAAATGGCGCGTGTGACGTCACGACTAGCAGCTTCGCGCCCACCAGCTGATGACGCATATGTCAGGCCGAGAATACGGTGTGCAGTCCGATTCTCAGAATCTCTAATAAGGGCTTCTTCACCAGCCGTGATTGCTTCATCTGCCCGTCCGGCACGTGCGAATAATCCTGACAATTCCGCTAACGGCTCAGCTGCTTCCCTATCGAGTTGAGCGGCATCGCGAAACGCGGCGATAGCTGACTCCAGCTCACCTTCGCCTTCAAAATGCCGACCAAGCATAAACAGGCGATACGATGAAGCTTGATCGTCAAATGTTTGACTAGTGACAGTCTGGGCAATCGCGGCACTCCCTGTCGCCAGGAATGCCATACACGCATAAAATACGGCGAAACAACCGCTCCTCTGACGTCTGTCTAGAAATAGATTCATTAACTGACTGATTCTTCCATAGCCACAGCACGTCAGACAAGAGATAAACTTTCGGTTTCCGTTCCTGCTATAGTGAAACACTGACGCATGAGTGTCGCCCCAGAGCTACTGGAGATTCTAGCTTGTCCCGCCTGCAAGACGCCGGTCGTGCTGACAACCGATGGAGCCGGCTTAAAATGCGGTGAATGTCTGAGAGTCTATCCGATTAAGGACGATATCCCAGTAATGCTCACTGAAGAGGCCACGATCGACCCTTAGTCCGTTTTTAGCAGGCGTCTTCATTAAAAGATTTGGGGTACACCAGCGCCGAGCGGATGCCAGATGACATCACAGAATCGGCTCGCTACAACCGAACCGGCCGACACTGCAACTGAAAGTTGGGCATGGCGTCTGCTTTTACTGTTCGTGTTTGCACTCCCTCTCTCAATCGCAGCATCCTCGATTATTCTGACTGTGCTCGTCGCACTTTGGGGCAGACTCGTTATTAACCAGCCCTACGCATCCTTCGCACCAAGATTTTTTTTACCACTGGTTATTTACGCTGCCTGGACTCTCCTGAGCGTCGCTTTTTCTATCCAACCGCTGACCAGTTTCATCGAATCGAAAGAGGTTTTACTATTTTTGGTCGTACCCGTCGTCTTCCGTTTAGCGCAAGGACAGCGAGCCTCAACGATCGCGACGGTAGTCCTAACGGTTGGTGCTGTTGCTGCCGTTATCGGTGTCGTGCAGTACGCAATCCTTGAATACGACAACTTAGGGCAACGGCCAAGTGGTTCAATGGGACATTACATGACCTATTCAGGGCTACTTATGCTAATCATCACGGTTGCCGTTTCGCGCATCTTGTTTGGGACCAGTGAACGGACGTGGGCACTCATCGTGCTGCCGGCGCTCATCGTGGCATTGGTCGTAACATTGACCCGAAACGCGCTACTTGGAGCGTGCGTAGGCGTTGGACTACTGCTTGCGTTAAAAAACTTTCGGCTGGTTGTTATTGCGCCCATTGCGGCCGCTGTGTTTATTGCCGTCGCACCTACAACTGTAATCGACCGCGTCTATTCAACCTTTGATCTCCAGGATCCCACAAACCGTGACCGACTCGCAATGGTAACCGCTGGCACTGCGATGGTTCGAGACCATCCAATTACCGGCGTCGGTCCTGAAATGGTTCAGGTCGTCTATGCGGACTACCGTCCGCCAACCGGCGTAAACGAAGTCAACCAACATCTTCATAATGTTCCTCTGCAAATCGCAGCTGAGCGTGGACTTCCGGCTCTACTACTCTGGGGCTGGTTTGTTGTGATGGTTGTACTTGACTTACGACAACGATTTCGTCAACCACAGTCGCGCGCATTAGCGGCGGCCGGACTTGCGTCAGTTGCTTGTATGCTCACTGCAGGAATGTTTGAGTATAATTTTGGAGACTCTGAGTTCCTAATGCTCTTACTCGTCTTAATCACACTCCCGGCAGCTGCCCTTGTAGGGCAAACACCACACGGAAACCGTTAATGCCGAAAGTGTCGCCTACCTGCAAACACCATAGCGACACCATGCTCGTCAGCAGCCTCGATAACCTCTTCATCACGCACTGACCCACCTGGTTGCACCACCGCCGTCGCACCCGCTGCTGCAATTCCGTCAAGACCATCACGAAAGGGAAAGAATGCATCAGACGCTGCGACGGTCCCTTTTAAAGGCTTGCCAGCCTTGGCCGTTGCTACATTTACCGCATCAACACGACTCATCTGACCAGCGCCCACAGCCGCAATACGATCCATATGTGAAAAAATAATTGTGTTGGATTTGACGTGTGCGCATACTCGCCATGCAAAACGGAGTGCAACCCACTCCTCATCGGTGGGTTGACGCTTCGTCACGACACGTAGCGCTGTCGCGGACGATACTTCTAAACCATCTGACCACGCGGACTCACCCTCCACAACTCGGTCTCGATCCTGGACGAGCCAACCACCCATGATTGACCGAACATCTTTTCGACTATCTTCATTCTGAGAAGAAAAATCAGCCACCACCAACCGCAGATTTTTCTTACCTGAAAGCACTTCTCGTGCATCATCGTCTACCTTGGGTGCAACGACACACTCGATAAAGGTTTCAGCGATCGCGCCGGCAGTATCAGCATCTAGAGCCCTATTTAATCCAACGATTCCGCCAAAAGCTGAAAGCGGATCGACCTCTCGTGCCTTCACATAGGCCTTTGCAAGCGAAGGCGCTGTCGCCACACCGCAAGGGTTCGTATGCTTGATAACGACTGCTGTCGGCTCCGTAAACTCAAGCGCAAGACGCGCTGCGGCGTCCAGGTCAAGCAAGTTCGTGAATGACAGTGCCTTCCCCTGGAGCACCTGGGCCGCACCAAATCCCCACTCACCGTCGGCATAGAAAGCAGCGGGTTGATGAGGATTCTCACCGTAACGGAGATCCTGAATTTTCGCAGCCCTCACAAGTAAGTGGTCCGGCGTAATACCATCAAATGTCAGAGGCCTTCGCGACAGTAATCCATCATTAGTATCAACTGCCTCCAATGCTGTCGCAATTGTCGTGTCATACGCAGCGGTATGCGCAAATGCTTTCTGTGCAAGCGAAAATCGAAAGGCGATGTTGTCATTTCCGTTACCATCAATCATCTCAAGCACCCGTAGATAATCTTTCGGGTTTACAACAACCATCACATCCTGAAAGTTTTTTGCAGCTGCACGAACCATGCTCGGACCGCCGATGTCAATCTGCTCAATAAGTTCATCAAACGTTGTTTCTTCAGCCTCCGCCGCCTGAGCAAACGGATATAGATTAACGACCACAAGATCAATGGTATCGATGCCTTGACCACGAATCGCTTCCAAGTCATCCGACCGGTTTCGTCGCACCAAAATACCGCCGTGTACAGCTGGATGCAGCGTCTTGACACGCCCATCCATCATCTCTGGAAATCCGGTAACTTCCGAAATCCCGGTGACCGGAAGACCTGCTTCTGACAACGCCCGAGCGGTACCTCCCGTTGAAATAAGTTCAACACCTCGGTCGACTAATCCTCGACCCAGTTCAACCAATCCTGATTTATCCGAAACACTCAATAACGCACGCATGACTCCGACTTCGCCTCCTGAA
>CAUZRA010000126.1:0-5066 GCA_963582035.1 Vicinamibacteria bacterium
CCTGACGCACCGCCGATCCGAGGTGATCTCGGCGTAGCGAACGTGACGTGGGCAGCGTTGTCTATCGCGGACAAAATCGATACGGTGGTCGGCTTATTTGGTGTTGGTGAGAAACCTACAGGTTCAAGGGACCCACTTGGTATTCGGCGTCAGGCACATGGGATGCTCCGGGTGTTAACCGATCTTCCAGAACTGGTCGGTTTAGATAGTCGGATATCCATTGGTTCTGTCAGACGGTTAGCACGATCAGTGCACCGAGATTTGTTCGATGGCGCGGAAGAACGCGAGACCGTGTTTTTTCTTGACCGCCTACGGTATTTGTTGGAAGAGCGTGGTTTTGATGTTCGTAATGTGCGCGCTGTAACTCATGGGGATATTGACGAATTGCGTCCACTGGATGCACTCCGGAAGCTTAAGGTATTGCCTGAGTTTACCGACACGCCTGACTTTCAGCGGCTGGCGACGTTATTTAAACGGGTGAAGAATATCGCCCGCGAGTTATCGACTGCTGAATTGCATGAGGCCGAAAGATTAGACCCGCAACTCACGGCGTTGCTTTCGGAACCGGCAGAGCGGTCATTGCTGGACGAGTTGAATACGCGGCGGGTTGTCATAGAAACGGCTGTGTCGTCGGGTGAGGGATTCAGAGAGGCGTTCGCAGACGCGTCAAAACTGGGCCCGGCGGTCGATCGATTTTTCACTGATGTATTTGTCATGGCGGACGATGCCGTCTTGCGGCGTGCGCGACTCCGTCTCGTGAAACACGTCGAGCAACTAATAGTTCAGCTTGCTGATGTGTCTGAGCTTGTACAGGAGTCGTAGTTTATCGGATGGTCAAGAAATCCATGAAGAAACCTACGAAGAGTCGTGAGACGCCGGTCTCCGGAAAGAAAACAAAGCGCGTGACACGTGCGAGAACTCGACACAAAAAGTTTGTTTATTTTTTTGGTGATGGTAAAGCCGAAGGAGATCGTGAAATGCGCGATCTACTTGGTGGTAAAGGCGCAAATCTGGCTGAGATGACTAATGCGGGATTTCCTGTTCCGTGGGGCTTCACCATTTCAACGGAGGCCTGTTCTTCGTACTACGACCAGCGAAGAAAAATTCCGCGACTGATCGAGGACGAGATTGAAACAAATCTACAGCGACTTGAGAAACTCACTGGAGCAAAACTGGGTTCCAGGAACCACCCGTTGTTGGTATCTGTTCGTTCTGGGTCAAAGTTTTCTATGCCTGGCATGATGGATACGATTCTGAATCTTGGACTCAATGATAAGGCTGTCGAGGGGTTAAAGGCTCGAACGGCGAACGGACGATTTGCGTTCGACAGTTATCGTCGATTTATTCAAATGTTCGGAAATGTTGTGCTCGATGTACCGAAAGACTTATTTGAAGATGAGTTTAGCCGCATTAAGTTGTCGCACGGAGCCACGCTTGATACAGAGCTTGATGAGAACGGCCTCCGTGAAACGGTTGCTTGCTTTAAAGGTGTAGTAAAAGGGTCGACTGGCCGTGCATTTCCAGAGGACCCGAGACGGCAACTCCGTATGGCCCGTGACGCTGTATTTCAATCATGGCAGAACCCTCGGGCTATTGAATATCGTCGTATCTATCACATTCCTGATTCGATAGGGACAGCGGTGAATGTTCAGACAATGGTATTCGGAAATACTGGTAATAAATCTGGAACTGGTGTGGGTTTTACGAGGAATCCTGCAACTGGCAAAAAAGAATTCTTCGGTGAGTTTTTAATTAATGCCCAAGGCGAAGATGTTGTGGCTGGTATCCGTACGCCACAGCCAATTGGTGAACTGAAGCGGGTAATGCCCAAGGTGTATTCGGAGTTGCGAGACATTACGACTCGGCTCGAGCGTCACTATAAAGACGTGCAGGATTTTGAATTTACGGTTGAAGAAGAACGTTTGTATATGCTGCAGACACGAAACGGAAAGCGTACAGGCCATGCAGCAGTCGTGATCGCGACGGATTTGGTTTCAGAAAAACTAGTGACGCGGAACGAGGCGATCAACATGGTTGATCCCGATGCGCTTTCTCAACTGTTATCACCAGTGTTTGATCCGAAAGTTTGGTCGAAGCTGCCGACTGTTACGCGCGGGTTACCAGCGTCACCTGGTGCAGCCTGTGGACAGGTAGTTTTTACTGCGGATGATGCGGTTGAATGGGCACGGGAAGGCAAGAAAGTCTTGCTCGTCCGAAAAGAAACTGTTCCCGATGATATTCATGGAATGCACGTTGCTGAAGGTGTTCTGACCGCGACGGGAGGGATGACTTCTCACGCCGCGGTTGTAGGCCGACAGATGGGTAAGCCATCGGTGGTCGGTGCAGGAGCCCTTCACGTTATCGAATCAGAGCGGGTCGCAACCGTTAATGGGCATTCATTTGAAGAAGGTGACCATGTCTCTCTTAATGGCCTGACAGGCGAGGTCAAGATTGGTAAAGTCGACACTACGCCAAGTGAGATACTCCAAGTGATCGCAGGGACGCTTGATGCAAAACGCTCAGATATCTACGGTCGGTTTTCTAAGTTGCTTGGATGGGCTGACAAGGTTCGACGACTTGGTATCCGTGCCAATGCCGATTTGCCAGACCAGGCTGAAATGGCGCTGGCCTTTGGAGCACGTGGCATCGGGCTGTGCCGAACTGAGCACATGTTTTTTGGAGAGGACCGCATTCCGATTGTTCAACGGATGATTCTTGCCGAGAATGAGGCTGATCGACGAAAAGCGTTGAGTGAACTGTTACCGCTACAACGACAAGATTTTTATGGGGTCTTTAAGGCGATGCGTGGTCAACCGGTCACCATTCGGCTGATTGATCCCCCGCTGCATGAATTTTTGCCGAAACGTGAAGAGTTAATGGTCGATATTGCTCGTTTGGAATCACAAGGCCGTAGTGGGGGGCTCAGTCGGAAACGAACGTTATTGCGGCGCGTTGAACAACTCCATGAATTTAACCCCATGATGGGACATCGTGGTGTTCGTTTGGCAATTAGTTACCCAGAGATAGCCGAGATGCAGGCGCAGGCCATCATCGAGGCCGCGTGCATTCTTGCAAAGGAAGGAATAAAAGTCGTTCCAGAGATCATGATTCCACTTGTTGGCCATGTAGGCGAACTACGCGATCAAAAAGCCGTCATTGATCGTGTCGCTGCTGACACCATGCGCAGTGCCAACGTAAAGCTACGCTACTTAGTAGGAACCATGATCGAATTGCCTAGGAGTGTTATCACGGCTGATGACATTGCTGAACAGGCGGACTTCTTTTCCTTCGGTACAAATGATCTTACCCAGATGACTTTTGGTTTCTCGCGAGATGATTCTGGGAAGTTTCTTTCTGACTATCAGGCTCGTGGCATTTTGACGCGCGATCCATTTGCATCGATTGATGTGGAGGGTGTCGGGGCTTTAGTACGGATTGCAATTGAGAAGGGGCGCGGCGTAAAGCCGAATCTGAAGATCGGTGTCTGCGGGGAACACGGTGGAGACCCGGCATCCATCCGATTTTTTGAGAAGGCTGGTCTGGATTACGTTAGTGCTTCGCCGTATCGAATTCCAACAGCCCGTCTTGCCGCAGCGCAGGCGGTGCTCTCGTAAGACTAGCTGGTTGCATATGGGTTCAATTAATCGACTGCCGCCAGGTCTAGCAAATCAAATTGCGGCAGGCGAAGTGGTTGAGCGACCGGCATCGGTTGTCAAGGAACTCATTGAGAATTCGATTGACGCTGGCAGCCGAAGAATCATCGTCACCGTAGAGTTTGGTGGGAAACGTCTTATTCGGGTTGAGGATGATGGTATCGGTATGTCATCCGAAGACGCATTACTGGCGATTGAAAGGCATGCTACTAGTAAGGTCGGCCGCCTTGAGGACCTGAATGCCATCGCGACACTGGGGTTTCGTGGCGAAGCATTACCCAGCGTTGCTTCCGTGTCACACCTTCTACTTCGCACACGCTCGTCCGGAACGAGCCATGGTGTTGAAGTGCGTGTTGATGGAGGTGGTGAACCGGTCGTTACCGAAACAGGGATACGAGAGGGTACGACCGTCGAGGTGCGGGATCTGTTTTTCAATGTACCGGCGCGTAGGAAGTTTCTCAAGTCTGATGGCGCCGAAACGTCACATATATCGCGCGCGATGACGCAAATAGCCCTCGGGTATTGCGGAGTGGGTTTCACGTTGGTCAGTGGTCGGCGAACACTTATTGATTGTCCACCGGTTCCCAGTTTCCCTGAACGGTTTTATCAGGTATACGGTGAACGGACTGACTTGGTGAGTGTTGAGAAGCAGGCCGCTGGAATCCGACTGTTCGGTTTTGTGGCGGCATTGGCTGAGCAAGGTCCGACGCGAGGCGCGCAACACCTGTTCGTGAATGGCCGGATGGTAAAAGATAAGACTATTGCACACGCGGTAATCGAGGCGTACAGCCAAGCGAGTATTAAACCCCGGAGTCCTGAGATTCACCTGTTTTTGGAAATTCCACATGACCGCGTTGATGTGAACGTCCATCCAACGAAGGCTGAGGTTCGATTTCTGGAGCAGTCGCTCGTCCACGAGCTCGTAAGGCGTGGTATGGCAGATGCACTCGGTCAGGAGGCGGTGCCAGTAATTATTCCGAGTCTTCCATCAGGTATATCGGGACAGGAGCCGCAGCCGCGCTCTATTCCTGGTGTGGTGTCAGGGATGGCGGCGGCGAGTCGCTGGGGTCCGGTAACAGATGTGTTTCGACAACGTGAGAGAGTTGGAACGGTTTCGTCGTTTGAAGACAGTTTGTTACATTCAGGACTAGGAACCACTGATCGTGGAGACGTTGGTACGACCTCGTTGATACCACTCGGTCAATTCAGAGACACGTTTATTGTGGCTGTCGATAACGATGGGGTGGTTATTATCGATCAACATGTGGCGCACGAACGGATTCTATTTGAGCAGGTAATGGACCGGTTGACCGCCGGAACTTTGGAGTCACAACGTCTTTTGGAGCCATTGGTAGTTGAGTTGCCACCGGCGTCGCAGGATGCTCTTACTGAGCATTCAGAGTCTCTCACGCG
>CAUZRA010000127.1:0-5056 GCA_963582035.1 Vicinamibacteria bacterium
AAATTCAGAGGAACAAACCAAGTGCTTTCATAAATTATTGGTGGAGCACCAAGCGATACGAGTTGGCCATTCACCGAGGCGAAAGGTTGGTCGGCTGTCAGAATTACAGTCTGCGAGTTAGTGCTTACTATCCGAGTGCGTGTCCCGGTATCTTCTCCGAGCTCGAGTCCAAACTGGACAGCCAACGTTTCCAGAGAGAGCATTTCATTGCCGCCAACATCAAAGGTCTCCAGTGTTTGTTGCCCGCTATTCCGCAAAACACTGAGAGGTTGTGCGCGGGTTTCTGCGCATAGCGGCGGCAGGAGTATGCCAAAAGTAACGATGTAAAAGATGAAGCCGAAAGAGCGCGTCATGTCTTGCGCCACGTCAGAATGATTGCGTGGGTTCATCATAGCACCTGCAACGCTAAAGTGGCGTGTGCTTTAGAGAACACGATTACATTTTAGCGCGTAGTTTGCCAATTGAATATATTGCAGTTTATGTAAGCTTGCGTCGACTAAGGCCGTGTGTCCGTGAGTAAATCCAGAGTTCATTCGTATCCGTTGCCATCCGAACTTGCACTCTTGCTCAACCCAGTATGGAACTTTCTCACGGTAACAGATACGCCTATCCGTTCAGACGTTATCTTTGTTTTTGGTAGTCAAGACCTTCTTGTACCGGACCATGCCGCGACATTGTATCGAACTGGGTATGCACCGACCGTGTTAGTAACTGGACAGTATGGACGGATGACCCGCAATGTTTTCGAAAAGCCTGAGGCGCTGGTATTTAAGGATGTGTTGGTTAGTGCTGGTGTTCCATCGCGGGCTATTGTGGTGGAGACGACAGCGCAGAATACCCTGGAAAACGTTACAAAAGGCCTCTCGTTATTGCGAAAAACAAACGTTTCTTGCCAATCAGTTTTACTTGTAGCGAAACCATTCGTCATGCGCAGATGCGCGGCGACGTTCGCCCGTCAGGCACCGGATGTGCGCGTATCTTGTTGCCCCTACACGGATGATATAACTGCGTCAATTGACCGGGTACCTTTTGACTTTGCAAGACGCCTTGTTGAAGAACTCGGCCGGATCGATCGCTATGCCAGTAATGGCGATATTGAACGTCAAAAAATGTCCAAGCGTTTACGAATGGCTGTACGGCAAATCCTTGATCACATCGACTCGATCTAGTGCGGGCGTATGCGGGTACGAATCAACCAAACTGTATAGCACCCAATAGTCGATCCGATGACGCCGATACTCTGTGGAGTAAACCCAAAGACACGGTTACCTTGTGAAAGGAACTGGACTACTACGAACAGTCCAACGCCTGCGATGATGCTGCCGTAGGCTTCGGCTGTACCCAGGCGTCTCGTGTAGAGCCCAATAAGAATCGGGACGAACAAACTAACTACCAATAGTGAGTAAAAGATACTGAGTACACTGATCATAGAGACAGCTAGAATGGCGAGTCCAGTTCCTAGGATACCGCCAGCGATGGCTGCCTTTCTTGCGACGGAGAGCACTTCTCGATCTGAGGCATCAGGATTAATGAATCGAAGGTATAGATCCTTTGCGAAAGAAGTGGAAAGCATGAAAAGGATGGCATCCGATGAACTTACTTCTGCAGAAAAAAGAGCAGCCAGCCCAAGAGCACCGACCATTGGTGGAACACTGTCGATAAGCAGGCTCGGAAGCGCGAGGGCAGGGTCAGGCAGCGATGGATAGGTCGCTCGAGCAATAACCCCAAACAACATTGGAACTGCGGCAAACAGGAGCAGCACTATTCCATTTAGCGCGACACCTAATCGGACGGTGCGATCATCACGAGCCCCGTAGACTTTTTGGATAAGACCTGGTGAAACGATGAACGCTAGGCCTGGAGAAATAAGGTAAAACCACCCTGAGTCTCCCCCTTGCAGGGGGTTCCAGAATTGTTCAATGTTGTGAGTTGCTTCATAGACTTGTTCGAACCCTCCGGCGGCGTTCATTGCAAGCGGAAGTGCAAGGATAAAGCCGAGTAGCAAGACGACCAATTGGATCGAATTGATCCAGGCAGACGCGAATAATCCACCGGCCGAAAAATAGACAATGACGACGACCCCACCGATGATAGACCCGATCCATCGTTCCAGACCGGTAATGACGTTCAATACAAATCCAATGCCAATTAATTGCACCGCAAGCAGTGAAAGGGTTCCAAACCACATCAGAACGGTAATAGTGGCGCGTACGCCTTTACCAAAGCGGAAATCAAGGTAATCGCCAACGGTATGGAACTGATTTTGTTCTGCGAGTTGTCGCATGCGTGGGCCGATCCAAAAAGCAAGTACCATCGATCCTATGCCTGCAGAGCCGACCCACCACCAAGCGCTCAGACCGTTCGCGTAACCAAGACCGGCGGCAGCGACTGTCGAGCCAGCACCGATATTGGCTGCAAGCATCGTCGAAAATATGAGAGTAGGACCGAGTTTTCGCCCAGCGACAAAAAAATCATCCGTGCTCTGCACACGACGACCCAACCAGAGCCCGATACCCATCAATACAAGTGCGTAGACGAGAAGTACGACAAGGTGAAAAATAGCCATCAGTATTCTTTAAGTTCGTCAGAATTGTGTCGTAATTTATAACTTGAGGCACACTAGTAGCTCAAGTTCAGGGAGGTTGTGGATGGATTGGATCGGAAACCCGGACATGTGGATTGCCTTGGGAACGCTAACGACGCTCGAAATTGTTCTCGGCATTGACAATATTGTTTTCATTTCGATCTTGGCTGGGAAACTGCCATCCGATCAGCAGATAGTTGCCCGCCGCGTGGGACTCGTCGCGGCGATGGTCGCACGGATCGGCCTGCTATTTTCGCTGGCATGGATTATTCGATTGACAGAGCCATTGTTTTCAATTCTTGGTCATGGCGTGTCCGGTCGAGACCTGACGTTGCTTCTGGGTGGTTTATTTTTGATTGCGAAAGCAACGTACGAAATTCACGACAAACTTGAAGGAGAAGAGGGACATGCGTCTTCCAAGGTTGCAGTGTCATTCTCGAGCGTGATCGCACAAATCATCGTACTCGATGTCGTGTTTTCCCTCGATTCAGTAATAACGGCGGTCGGCATGGTTGATGATGTCGGCGTGATGGTAGCTGCTGTAGTGATTGCGGTGGCCGTAATGATGTTTTCAGTGGAAGTCGTGAGTCGTTTTGTTAATGAACGGCCAACGTTGAAGATATTAGCACTCAGTTTTCTGTTGCTTGTTGGTGTCGCATTGATGGCAGAGGGAATGCATCAGGAAATCCCAAAGGGATATCTCTACTTTGCGATGGGATTTTCTGTGTTTGTGGAATATCTCAATCAGCGTACCAGCAGTAATCATCGTCCGGTTGTACTGAGAACGGCGTATACAGCAAAAAATTTAGATGGCGTTAATTAGATTGGGAGCGGCGAATGGCCGTCGCGCGACCTGCCATAAGAGCCCCTTCATTGACACGTCCAGTTTGTGACAGTAAGAGTGAATAGTTTTCGAGAATTAGGGCGATGCGTGGGTGGTTCGGAGCCCAGCGGGATTCCGCGATGGCCAACGCTCGCTCGTAGAGCGACTCCGCTTCGTCATAGCGTTTAAGCGTTCGGTAGTACCCCGCTAAAATATTCAGTGTAATGGCGACTCTAAAGTCATTGGGGCCGTGTCGCTCGGCGTCTTTTACGGCAGCCGTTAAGAAATGTTCTGCTCTAGCTGCGTCACCATTCGCAAAAGCCTCCAAACCAGCGGCACTGTAGGTTCGCCAGAGTGGCAATCTTTCACAGGCAGTTAAAAGCGTGGCACATGTAATTGCGAATAGCATTTTTTGCACCGAACTTCTCTGCCAGCAGTTGCGCATTTGTTTTCTTTTACTCTGCTATGCATGTAAAGCTGTTGGCGTCATCAGGATCACTGGTGCCGTTCCATTTAGCGATTTCTGGATATGGGCATAGTGGTCTTGTCCGAATGGTTATTCCATTTTCGATCCGCGAGCCAAGGATTTGTCGCGGTGGGATGTCAGCCTCCACCCATTCCTCAAGTGCTGAGAGTGGGTCGAGATGGTTGTAGCCTGGCCCCCCACGGCAATGGCCAAGACCGGGCACCATGAAGAGTCTGAAAAATTCTTGCGTTTCTGAAAGTGTCTGACTGCGGTTGTTGTCCGCACCGGAGTATGCAAGAACATCTTCGTAATAGTTAATTGATCCGAGCGGCGAAATATCAGGGTCACTCCAACCGTGGTACACGATCAATTTTGATCCTCTGTCTCGGAAACGATCGAGGTTTGGGTCTGCACTGTCCAGTTGAGCCCCCACCTTTTCAAGAGCAAAGTCTAGGTCGTTGTCGAAATCAAAAGTCCGAAAATTCCAGTCTGGGTCTTCAAAAACCATGTATTTGAAAAAGCCTTCAGCGGCTTTCCAGTGGAGACTGGCGAATGGTTCGGGGCCAGTTACCCAAGTTCCCCAACCGCCTCCCGGACCATTTTCACCGCCGGGAACAAGTCCGGGAAAGATGGTCTCACCCGAGGAAGTTGTAGCACCAGCCCAGATGCTCTTAACCGTCTGAACCTGAGCAACCGTTAAGCAGGTGTTGTTGTCCTGGTTAGAAGGACAGGTCAGCGTTTCTGGTTCAAACCTACACTGGCGAGGATCGTCAATCACTCCGTCTTCAAGTCCATCGAGTGCATCACATGCAGCATTGACGGCATCAGCCAGCAACGGTAATTTCGAACGAGGAATATAACTGGCCGTATCCCGAAGGGTCGCGAGCGAGTACCAAAGGTGAGCACCTGTGTAAAAACGTGTCCAGTCGTTAGCGGGGTTTCCTGCAACGATTCCATCAAAATCATCGGGATAGCGTTGTGCTTCCATTAAGCCTTGCTGGCCGCCTTTTGAGCAGCCGACATAGTAGGAATATTTCGGTGACTGGTTATAGAACAACTCAGTAAGCGCTTTGCCATTAACTGCCGTCATGTGTAAAGCGCGATGACCGAAATCGGTGACTAACTCAGGATGGCCTAGAGCCCACGATGCATCAAAAGAACCAGCGTCAGGTCGTACGTGACC
>CAUZRA010000128.1:0-5041 GCA_963582035.1 Vicinamibacteria bacterium
CCGCGCTTGTTTTAGCCGATGAACCAACCGCCAATCTTGATTCGGCTTCGAGCGAAGCATTATTGGACATGATGGCTGAATTGAATCGTGATTTAGGCGTTACCTTCGTGTTCGCCACACACGATGAGCATGTTATGGAGCGGTCACGCCGACTCGTGCGCATGGTTGACGGCGGAATCGCGTCCGACGAGATTCAGGAGTGATTCACTGGTGTCGCGTTGTTGCGGCCGAGGTCATGCTGGGCATGACGTGTGTCGTGTTGACACCGACCGGTGCCTCTGCGCAGTCAGACTGGCTTGCGGGTTATCTCCAGACGGTTCCGATTTTTTCAGGCGCAACGGATGTTGCCGAAAGTAATGTCGGTGATTTCAGCCGTTTTCGTCTCACGGCCGAACCGGTCTTCGGACCGTTCTCGGTCGAAGTGTCCTACGAACACGGGGTGAACATACGGCGTCGTAGGACGACGGAGGGTTTGGGTCTTAGTGCTGTACCGAGTGGCGGGGAGTGGTTTGATCTGCAGTGGACGGTGCAAGACCAGCAGCACGCCCGGTGGACGCACCGGTTCGATCGCTTTCATGTGGCATGGACGCCGATGGAAACCGTTGACGTGCGAGTGGGTCGGCAGGCCGTATCCTGGGGAACTACGCTGTTTCTCACACCCGCCGACCCGTTCTTGCCGTTTAGTCCGACGGATCCGTTCCGTCTATATCGTGGTGGTGTTGATGCTGGGCGCGTCCGGTTGTCGCCGAGTCCATTGAGTGAGATTGACCTCGTTGTTCGTCCTACGCGTACCGCTCTTGGCGAAGAAGTGACCGCGCTCGGACGTGGACTTACCGTGTGGAAGAACTGGGAACTGTCGGCCTGGGGCGGGACGTTGTACGGGGATACGACAGGTGCAGTCGGCGCTGCCGGTTCAATGGGGGCGTGGGCTCTACGTGGAGAAGGTGTTGTGCGTGAGATGCGAGAGACGCTGGTATTTCGTGGCAGTCTCGGGTTGGATCGGGCTTGGCAAGTTCACGGTCGTGACTTTGTTTTTCTCGTTGAGTACCAACGCGACAACATGGCGGCATCGGGTGTTGATGAATACCTTGCACTCTTACAGTCGGCTCCGTTTCAACGCGGGGAGTATCAGGTACTGGGACGGGATGAAGTGGCGTTACAAGGTTCGTATCAGGTGCATCCTCTATTGAGTGTGGCCGGATTTGGTTTGTGGAATGCGAATGACGGTAGTGTGCTGGTGTCGCCAAATCTCTCTTTTTCGGCTAGTAATGAAACGACGGTTAGCGGCGGTGCCTACTTTGGCTTTGGCGCGAGTGATGTTACGTCGGCGCGACCGCTTCCGTCTGAGTACGGTCTTTCGGGTGTTACCGGCTACATTTCGGTGAGTTGGTTCTTTTAAACCTGTGACCGTAGACAAGGTTTAGGAATCAAGCCAAAGTTGGTGGTTTTGGTGTGATCGCGGTCTGGTGTTCCTAAGAGTGTGGCTGTTTGTGTTGCACGTAGCTGGTTCCGGGTTCATGATTAACAGGGTTCGTGAGGCGTAGACGCTCGCACGTGTGACGATGAGATCAGCGCCGTACGGAGGATACGCATTTTTTAGGTGGAGGATTTAGAGATGCAGCGCTACAATTTTGTTGGGAGTCTGACGATATATGCGACCTTGGCAGTTGCTCTGGTCTGGATTCCGGCTAGCGTGTATGCCCAAACAGCCGGGAATACCTGGTCCCCGCCGATGACTGCTGATGGGCAGCCAAATATACAAGGTGTGTGGACTAATTTTGATCCTACGCCGTTTGAAGCGCCGAATAATATTGATATCGAGCGTTTAGGGCCACTTGCAGACTGGTTTCCTGGCAGCAACCAACCGCAGCGACCTCCTGAGAATCCAGACCCAAATGCGCGAGAGAGAGGCCCTCAGGGGCCCTGGGGGGATGGGCCGGGCGATGCGTTGCGGAATGAACGTCGTCAATCGATGGTCGTCGACCCGCCGAATGGCCGTGTGCCTTTGCGTGAGTCTGCAATCTCGGCACGTAATGCAAACCTTTTGCACCTGACGGATGGCTGGTTGGAGCACACACCATGGGAACGCTGTATTACCAGGGGAATTCCTGGCGGTATGTTTCCTGGCGGGTACGGTGCGGGGTATCAGATTATGCAGGCGCCAGGCTATGTCGTGATCTTTTACGAAATGATTCACGAAGCCCGCGTTATTCCTCTGGGCGATAGACCACCACTGTCAGACAATATCCGACTGTGGAACGGGGACCCACGGGGCTACTGGGAAGGCACGACCTTAGTTGTTGAAACAGCTAACTACAATGACCAGGGCACGATTGGTACGAACATTGCCAGTCGTGGTGTTCGCGGTATTCAACAGAGTGAAGCACTCAAGATTGTTGAGCGGTTTTCATTTATTGATGCAGATACGCTGCACTATGAAGTCACGATTGATGATCCTGAACCCTTTACGGCTCCGTGGAAGGTCGCGATGCCGCTGAATCGTGATTCGAGCTATCAGATTTTTGAGTATGCCTGTCACGAGGGCAATTACGGGCTTGAGAATAGTCTGCGTGCCGGTCGCGCGGAAGACCGTGAGTCAGGTGCAGGGCAATAGCGAATTGTGGGGCGCAAACGGTGGTGTGGACTGAAACCACTTTGCGTGAGTAGGAAGTGAGTGACACAGTGACAGGGAAGATATCGTCGCTCGGCGGATTCTTCATTGCGCTGATCGCTGTGACCGGAGCGGTCGAACTAGCGAATCAGCCGGTGATGGCGCGTCAGGTGACGCCGGTAGCTGGGACAGAACCGGGTGCCTTGTTACAGCGTTATTGCATCGGGTGCCATAACAAGCGATTACGAACGGCAGGTCTTGCACTTGATGAACTTGATGCAACCAATGTTCGTGCGGACGCTGAAATCTGGGAGAAAGTCGTCCAGAAGTTACGAGCTGGTTCGATGCCGCCACCTGGGCGCCCCCGACCAGATACCGAAACGTATCGCGCCGTCGCTGTCTCGATAGAGGACAAGCTTGATCATGCGTGGTTAGGTGATCCATATCCCGGTCGGATTGGTGCGGTGCACCGTCTTAACCGCACCGAGTATCGAAATGTCATCCGGGACTTGTTCGATCTTGATGTCGATGTGGAGTCACTGCTTCCCGGCGATGAGACAGCTGATGGGAGTTTTGACAATTTTGCAGACGTGTTGACTTTTTCGACATCGCATCTTGAACGGTACCTTTCAGTGGCGAGGCAGGTGACTCGACAGGCGGTTGGGCTACTCCCAATCACCGCGAGCGTTGATACGTTTGAGGTGCCATTGCATATCGTGCAAGATGCGAGACAGGACGAATCGCTCCCACTCGGTTCGCGAGGTGGTATTGCGATTCCATATCACTTCCCTGTTGATGGGAACTATCAAGTGACCGTTCGGCTTCGTCGCCAGTATCAGGATTACCTGATGGGGATGGGGTGGGCGCAGCAGCTCGACATCCGAGTGGACGGCGAGCTCATGGAGCGCTTTACGGTTGGCGGTTCGGTGCCCGGTGTGCCTGCTGCAGCCAGTTATGCGGGGGATGGCGAGCCCGGCTTTGCTGGTGACCCGGCGTGGGAAACCTTCATGCAATTGACTGGCGATGATGGTTTGGTCGTGCAGGTACCCGTGACAGCTGGGCCGCATGTTATTGGTGTGAGTTTTGTTCGGCAGCAATGGGAACCAGAGGGATTGTGGCAACCGCAGCAACGAGGTCGTGTGCTCACGAACGATCAAATCTATATGGGGAATGCGGCGATAGCCGCTGTGGATATCGGCGGTCCATTTTCGGCGAGTCAAAATGCACGGGATACGCCAAGTCGACGGGCGATCTATGTATGTCAACCGTCGAACACGGAAGCCGTGGCTGAACGGATGTGCGCGAGTGAGATTATCCAGGCCGTGGCGAGGCGTGCGTTTCGTCGACCGGTAACATCTGATGAAATTGAGTCATTACTGATTTTCTTTGATGCAGGACGTCGTGATGGACAGAGCTTTGATAGTGGGATCCAGTTTGCCCTAGAACGCATTCTTGTTGATCCAGATTTTCTATTGCGCGTCTACCGCGACCCGGTTGATGTCGAGTCAGCTCAATCCCCGTACGAATTAAGTGACATTGAGCTGGCTTCACGATTGTCTTTCTTCTTGTGGAGTAGCATTCCGGATGAGCGGTTGCTCGCTTTAGCTGAGCGTGGTGAACTGAGTGATCCTTCGACACTAGAAGCCGAGACGAGACGGTTGCTGGCCGACCCACGGTCGACGGAGACCCTGGTAAATGATTTCGCAGCGCAATGGCTCAATCTTCGCCGCGTCGGAGAGGTTGTTGTGGACCCGCGTCAGTACCCAACGTACGACGAGACGCTTCTTGAAGCGTTTGTTGAAGAGTTGGAACGTTTTGTTGCGAGTACCATTACGGAAGATCAGAGTGTTCGTGGGTTGTTGGATACCGACTATACCTTCGCCAATGAACGGCTCGCTCGCCATTATGGCATTGAGGGCGTATACGGTAGTCGATTTCGGCGCGTGACGATAGATCAACCAAACCAGCGAGGTGGATTGTTAGCAGCCGGCGCTCTGCTGGCAACCACGTCATATCCTGACCGAACCTCGCCCGTCTTACGTGGGAAATGGCTTGTTGATAACATCTTTGGATGGCCCATTCCGCCTCCGCCGCCTGGAGTCGATACGACGCTCGAAACGACTTCTGGAACGCAGCCGGACAGCATTCGTGAACGGTTGGCCCGGCACCGCGAGAATCCATCATGTGCAAGCTGTCATTCTGTAATCGATCCACTTGGATTTGCCTTGGAGAATTTTGATGTTATCGGTGGGTGGCGGACTGAAGACGAGCAGGGGCGGCCGGTTGACTCAACAGGAACGACTCTGGCGGGAGAAACGGTTGCTGGATTAAGTGGATTACGTGCTTTATTACTTGATGATCCCGAACGATTTCCTCGAACGGTGGTTGAAAAATTACTGGCGTATGCGCTTGGTCGAAGATTGGAATACT
>CAUZRA010000129.1:0-5039 GCA_963582035.1 Vicinamibacteria bacterium
AATCCTCTTTCTTGCTCAGCATCTGTCATCCGCTCCAGCGGTGTAGTTGTCGAATTATTCCAAATGCCCTGTAGATCAGGGTCTCCCCATGGTGTTCGTGTGCCACTTGAGTTGACCTCTTGCGCCGATGAGCCAGTACCGGCAGCGATTAAGATCAAGGCGAGACCTATGACGGCCTGTTGCTGTCTGATGGTTTTCATTGGTAGTAGCTTAAACCCTTCAATCGAGCATCTTCGTGTGTTAGGGCAGAGCCTGTTAACGGCGGGATTCGATTAACGAAAACGCCGTACATTGATTTTGATGTGATGAACCCCTAGTGGCAAGAGTTTTTTGGGGCGTAGGTTGCCTATAGAGTCCGGGTCGAGGGATGATCTGGCCGATGGGTCGGGTCGTCGCCTTGGTTGTCGGCAGTTTGCTCTGGTTTGGTTTGGCCGCCGTTATCTTCGCACAGGGGACTGTGATGGACGGAGTGTTTACGTCTGCGCAGGCAACTCAAGGCCAACGTACGTTCGAGCGTGTGTGCGCCTCGTGTCATGATACTGGCGAGTTTTCAGGTGGGCGGTTTCAGTTTACGTGGGTTGGGCTGACGACAGCAGACCTTTACGAAACAATAGCAACGTTGATGCCCGAAGGTGACCCAGGCAGTTTGAGTCCACAAGAGTATGCTGCAGTGGTTGCCTATCTCCTTCAATTGAACGACTACCCAACAGGGGTGGCACCGCTTCCCACGGATGAGATGGTATTGCAGACCGTCGAGATTGTGTCAAACGATCAGTAACGCGGATTTGGACAGGTAATACACATGAGTAAACGGGTGACGGTGATATGCGTAGTCATGGCGGTTCTGTTCCTATCGACTCCGCTACTTGCGCAAAATAAGGGTACAGAGAATGGGGAATGGCGTTACATCGGTGGTGACGTTTGGCATACACGCTATTCGCCACTCGACCAGGTAACTGCCAGTAATTTTGAGAACCTTGAAATCGGATGGGTGTGGCGTGGCGACAATTATGGGTCGACGACGCTTGGGGTGTCGCGATCGACTCCAATTTATGTGGATGGATTGCTGTATACAGTTGCTGGTGAACGTCGGACCGTAATAGCCATTGATCCGGCGACAGGGGAGACTGTGTGGACGTACCGGGAACCCCACACCACCCGTGTGAATCGGGGCATGCGCAATGGGTACGGCAAAGGGGTTGCGTATGCTGAGGTCGACGGCCGTGGAGTTATTTATGTCATCACGCCAGCATTTTTTCTACATGCACTTGATGCCAAAACGGGTCGTCCTCTTGAGGAGTGGGGGCAGTCGATTCAACTCCCTGATTTTCCAGATACTGGCGTAGTCGATTTATTGCCAGACCTTATTGCGGACTGGGGACCATGGCAGAGTTGGGATGGTGTGTATGACGCGGACCTTGGGATTCCCAGAGAACTTGGTCACATCACCAGTTCTTCGCCTCCGATTGTTGTGAATGGTGTTGTCGTTGTCGGGAATTCTGCCGAGCAAGGGTATAACCAAACGCGAATCGAGAACGTGCCAGGTGACATCATGGGGTATGACGCTCGTACCGGTGAGCACTTGTGGAAGTTTCACGTCATTCCACGACCAGGTGAGGTCGGACATGACACGTGGGAGAACGATGCGTGGGAATGGACCGGGGACGTCTCATCCTGGGCGCCCATATCAGCTGATCCTGAACGCGGCCTTGTCTTTGTTCCGACCAATCCTCCGACGATTGATTTTTATGGGGGATTTCGGCCCGGTGATGGATTATTTGGTACCAGTGTGATCGCACTCGATGTTCAGACCGGTGAGCGGGCGTGGCACTTTCAGACTGTACATCACGACATTTGGAATTTTGATAATCCAACGGCTCCAGTAGTCATGAATGTGACAGTTGATGGAACACCGCGTGAGATTGTGGTTCAGACGACCAAACAGGGATGGGCGTTTACGTTTGACCGAGAGACAGGCGAACCCATCTGGCCGATCGAGGAGCGACCGGTGCCACAGTCAGAAGTGCCTGGTGAACAGTTGTCTCCAACACAGCCGTTCCCAACGAAACCGGCGGCTTTCGAGATGCAGGGTTTAACAGAAGAGGACCTCATTGATTTTACGCGTGAGCTACGCACGGAGGCATTACAGATTGTTGAAAGCTATCGACTTGGGCCGATCTTTAATCCACCGATCCAACGTGGACATCCGTCTGGTCTGCGGTCGTTCGTCAGTTGCCCAAGCGGTGCATCAAATATTTTTGGGCCCACATCGGCTGATCCTGAAACGGGCGTTCTCTATGTTTCGACATTGCGAGGTTGTCGCTCAGAAAATATTGTGCCTGGTGCTGCGATTGATGAGCCTGAGGACATCAAGACCACGGGACGGACAATTGCCGATTTTGCGGTCCTCAACCGAGGTGATTTTCGAGGTCCGCAGGGATTGCCGATCTTTAAGCCGCCCTATAGCCGTATCGTCGCGATTGATATGAATACCGGTGAGCATTTGTGGGAGACACCGAATGGTGACACGCCGGACCGGATTCAGAACCATCCTGCGCTTGAACAGGCTGAGATACCGAATACCGGAAGAACGTCGCACCCAATTACGATGGTGACGAAAACACTCGTAATTACAGCGGAGGGTACCGGCGGGACGCCGCGCCTACACGCGGTGGATAAGCAGACGGGAGAACGTTTGGGTACGGTGTCACTACCCGCTTCCGGACAGTACGGCATGATGGGCTATCAGCATGATGGTCAACAGTACATAGTGGTTCAGGTAGCAGGGCGGAATATACCGGGGTCGTTAGCAGCGCTACGATTACCGAAGGAGAACTGAGCATGGAAATCGCACGCTATGTTTGTCGAATGTTCGCGACGGTCATGTTGGTTCAAGTATTTGCGGTCAGTGTAGCGACTGCACAGTCGACCGATCAGGCGTGGGAGTCGATTGATGAAGAGCGTCTACTGAACCCAGAAGATGGTGATTGGATGAACTACCGTCGGACGTATGATGTGACCGGATTCAGTCCGCTTGACCAAATCAATCGAAACAATGTCGATGACTTGCGTCTCGTGTGGGCGCATTCCATGGGCGATGGTAGTCGCTGGGTCCCGACGCCGGTCGTGTCCAATGGACTCATGTTTGTCGCCGAAAGCGACCGGGTCACAGCGTTTGAGGTGGAGACCGGTGACGTTGCGTGGGTCCACCAGCGGAGTTATCCAGAGGATATTCAGAAGTCACAGGCGCTTGGACGATCACGCGGTGTCTCAGTGTACCGCGACCGTGTGTATTGGGCGACAGCGGATACCTCATTGGTAGTAATTGACCAACGAACTGGTGAGACGCAATGGGAAGTGAGTACGGGGGACTACAGTGACGGCTTGGGACACGCACATCCTGCGTTAATCGCAGATGGGAAAGTGGTGCTTGGTTTTGCCGGTGGTGATAAGAGTGCCCGTGGCCTCGTTGTGGCACATGATGCGGAGACCGGTGACCATCTCTGGACGACTTATACGATTCCAGAACCTGGCGATCCCGAGTACGACACATGGGCTGTGCAAGAGGTGCCGCCAATGGGTGGTCTTACGTGGGGGACGATTAGTTACGATCCGGACCTGGGTCTTATTTACCTTGGGACCGGCCAACCGACGCCATGGGCATCGACGCTTCGAGGACCCGGTGATGCGTTGTACACGAATTCGATACTGGCTCTCGACATCGATACTGGGGAAATAGAGTGGCATTTCCAGGTTGTTCCTGCTGATAACTGGGATCTCGATGCGACGCACGAGAGTATGTTGGTTGACCTGGAAATTGGTGGGCGTGTCTATAAGGCGTTAATCGAGACCAGTAAGATTGGCTGGGGCATCGTGCTCGATCGAGAGACAGGTCGTTTTTTGCGTGCGTTCAGGACCGGTTACGACAACATTATTACTGGCTGGACAGATTCTGGAAGCCCGATCTACAACCCGGCACTGATTCCGACGATGGATGACGTGGATTCCGGGAAGGTCTTCGAGGTTTGTCCGCATTTTCACGGCACGCGCAATTTGAACGCAGCGAGTTATAGCCCAGAGACCGGTCTGTACTACCTTGGAATCAATAATAGTTGTATGGATGTGACGTATATCTCTGAGGAGTTTCAACCCGGTCGTATTTATCGTGGGATCGGAACACGAACGAAGCAGGTTCCTGGATACGATTACATCGGAGAATTCGTTGCGTTCGACCCAGTCAGTGGACGTCGCGTATGGGAATATCGAACGCCAGGTGGTGTGGCGGTGACCGCGTCGGCGCTTGCGACGGCGGGGGATATCGTCTTCGGAGGCACGGCTGACCGTCGGTTGTTTGCGCTCGACACCGAATCGGGAGACCTGTTGTGGGAGACTCGACTGAACGGCGATATTTCAGGCGCGCCGGTCACGTTCGAAGTTAATGGCACGCAATATTTGGCGGTCGGCGCAGGTGGTCGCATCGGAATGACGACGTCGTATGCCCGTTTCACCGATACAACGATTCCGCAGGGAACCGGCGTGATGTGGGTTTTCGCACTTCCGAAAGAGGACACCGAATGACGACAACCGTTTCAGTGGGGCACACTGTAGTAATCCACTCCGTTACCGCAGAAGAAAAGCGAAAGGCCTGTTCGATTGAGCTTCCGGATTATGACCGAGAGCGTTTCGATGACGTGGCGTTTTTGACGGCGATGAATCTTTGTTTGATGGGAAATTATGCCCAGACTGGACATTTCGGAGGACCCTTAGCGTATACCCAGTACAACGTTGCTTGTCACTTGGCCGGGCCTGCACTGGGTGGACTTCGGTATGACTTACGTGAGCCGAAGTTTCCGTATGCCGACAAGTTCATGCTTGCAGGCGGCCATTGCATTCCGACGTGCTATTCACTCTGGATGATTCTCTATGAGGCACTGCGACGACAGCACCTGGCGACTGGTGATGAACGGTTTTCGTATGACCCTGACGTGGCGATTCTTCCGATCGATGCGCTCGGTTTTCGACGTGGCGCGGGGGCACTG
>CAUZRA010000130.1:0-4999 GCA_963582035.1 Vicinamibacteria bacterium
GAGTCTACTAGTATTCGTTACATTAATATTAACAAAGATTGTTTTATAAGAAACAGTGAATCCAATTTGCAGTCATTTATGGCTGGAGGAGGAAGCCATAGCTTTTGATATATAGGCAGATTCAGGTCTCGTGAGAGGGTAAAAGTCGACTTCGGAGGTTGTTTACTTAGTGGTGATGATGATGAATGGCCTCATGATCGGCTACTTCTTTATCGCGCCTGATTTTGGAAGCCTGCTTGCGGGCAGATTGAAGGTTACTCGCCCGTGTTCCGTCAGAACTGACGGCGAACGGGGAGATTAGTCTTTCTAGGTCACTTTCCTGACACTCTGGACAAACAGGAGTTGAACCGTTTGGGAGTATGACCGCTTCAAATTCATGGTGACAGCCGCGACAGCGGTATTCGTAGATGGGCATCGTAAGCTACGCAGTGTGGATCGCAATATTCGATGCGTCAAGTATTGTCGCTCGGATAAACGACACCATTCCTTCTGCTAGTTGTACTTATCCGAGTAGTGAACGCAGTAGTACTGCAGGGTGGACGGCGTCGACGCCAGTTAAATCATGAACTTGGTGACGACACGAGGTTCCCGCGGCAACCAGCACACTGTTTTCATGTAATGCTCTTGCCGCTGGCAGTAGCCGACGTTCTCCAATTTGTTGCGAGACATCAAAATGTTTTTTGGTGTATCCAAATGAGCCGGCCATTCCACAGCACCCAGAGTCCAATTCGGTGACGTGAGCATCAGGAATGCGATCGAGTAACGATTTGGCCGATTGTACGAGTCCTAGTGACTTCTGATGGCAATGTCCGTGAAGGACAATTTCTAAAGGTCCGGGAGTCAGTGTAAGTGAAGACTGGCCATTTTGAAGGGACTGTTCAACGAAGTCTTCAAAAAGGACACATGATTGTGCGACGGTCTGAGCTTGCTGTTGTGTCTCTCCCCTTAATAGCGATGGAATGTCATCGACGAGCGATGACAGACAGCTTGGTTCCAGTAGGATGATTGGCTGACCTGCCGTGGCGACAGGGAGTAGGCGACGTACCGTTTCTTCTGCCCGTTCTCGTGCTTCGGTCAGCAGTCCTTGGGAGATAAGAGGGCGACCACAACACACGTCTGGTCCGAGGTGAACGGTAAAGCCGGCACTGCGAAGAACGTCAGTTGCGGCTAAGCCTATTTCTGGGTCGTAGTACTGGGTGAATGTATCTCTGAACAGCATGACGTCGGGCGTGGTTTGATCCGAGGTCTGCAATTCATCCACCCATTGATCAGAGAGTGTTAACGGAGCCCATTTTGGCAGTGATCGCCGATGGTCAATGCCGAGAAGATACTCATTCAGTGTCCGGAACCAGGTTTGGTCGAGTAACGGGTTAATCAGGTTGGAGAACCGGTTTGCGACTGCGGACAGATCATGAATATGTCCCAGTATGCGAGTGCGCAACGGGGTGCCGTGTCGGTCCCAGTAGTTCGAGAGGAATTCACTTTTGAATCGGGCCATATCAACACCGACGGGGCATTCCGTTTTACAGGCTCGGCACTCGAGACAGAGGTCTAGGACGTCGTAGACCGTACGGTCACCAAGTCCCGCTTCACGTGGGTCATTGAAGTCGAGTGCGCCGGTCATGGCAAGCCGGAGAGTGTTAGCGCGGCCTCGTGTCGAATGTGCTTCGTCACGCGTGACCATATATGACGGACACATGGTTCCAGATAACGTCTTGCGACAGGCTCCGACGCCGCTACACATTTCGACCGCTCGTCCTAACCCACCGTGCGCGGTGTAATCAAATGCAGATGGTGGATCAGGTGTCTGATACTTTGACCCGTATCTAAGGTTAGACGTTAATGGTGGTGAGTCGACAATCTTGCCTGGATTAAAGAGACCGTTAGGATCAAAGGTTTGTTTGATTGTTCGAAATGCATCATATAACTCGGCTCCGAACATCCGTTCCGTGAAAGGGCCTCGGACTAGGCCGTCACCATGTTCACCGGAAAGAGCTCCACCAAACTCGAGTACGAGACCAGCGACTTCGTTGGCGATCGCTTCAAATTGCCTGACACCATTAGACGTTTTCATGTTTACGACAGGACGCACATGAAGACACCCGACGGACGCGTGTGCATAGATACCGGCTTTGGTGCCATGGTGACGGATGATACTCAGAAACTTTTCGATAAAAGCACGGAGTTTTTCAGGGGCGACTGCTGTATCTTCAACAAAAGAGATACTTTTCGCGTCGCCTTTCATCGCCATCGACAGTCCGAGCGCGGATTCTCGCAATTTCCAAATGCGCGCCTGGTCAGAGGGTTCGATAGCCCGGGCTGTGTGGGCTGCGGTACCCCGATTGCGGAGTTCGGTTTCGAGGCTGTCAAGTCGTGAGATTAGTTCGTCTACATGGTCGCCGTACATTTCTACGCAAAGCAGGGCCCCGCAGTCAGTATGCACGACGGCCTGTTTCATCCTATTGAGCGCGGGGTTTTCAGTAGTGTGGTCCAGGATAGAACGGTCCATGACCTCGACAGCTGATGGCTTGTGCAACAGAATGGCGGGTGTTTCGCCGAGCGCATCGAGTAGGTTGTCGTACTCGATGGTCAGTACTACTTTGGCTTTCGGTAAGGGAACGAGATTCAATCGTGCTTCTAGAATTAGTCCGAGTGTTCCTTCAGAGCCGACGATAAGCTTTGCCAGATTGAACGGTTCATTCTGATTGACGAAACAATTAAGGTTGTAGCCGCCGACCCGGCGAAGAATATTCGGATAGCGTTCGGCGATATTCTTTTTGTGCTGGGCAACAATTCGGCGAACCGTCCGGTAGCATTTTGCCTCAAGTGAAGACTCATTGCAGACTGCGTCGAGTTCGTCTTTGTTGAGCGGTTTGAAGTGCACGACCGAGCTGTCAGCGAGGGCTACGTGGAGGTCTAGTACGTGGTCGATGGTTTTTCCGTAGAGTACGGAACGGGTTCCACTTGAGTTATTTGAGATCATGCCACCGACCGTTGCGCGACTGGCGGTCGAGATATCTGGAGCAAATCGAAGACGATGCGGCGCTAGCTGGGCGTTGAGTTCGTCGAGTACGATTCCTGGCTCCACGCGTGCCCATCGTTCCTCGACGTTCACTTCTAGAACTTTGTTGTAATACTTTGAGGTGTCGACTTGGAGTCCCGCACCAATCGCTTGGCCGGCTTGTGAGGTGCCGCCTCCTCGTGCCGTAATGGAGCAGCCGTGTTGTCGTGCACATTCGATCGCGGAAAGAATGTCGTCACGAGACCGGACGATCACCACACCGATCGGTTCGATTTGGTAGACGCTCGCGTCTGTGGAGTAGAGGGCGCGCGAAACTTTGTCAAAGCGAACGTCCCCTTCTAGGCGTGTTTCAAGTTCTGTTTGTAGGTCCGCCATTCGGCGCAGTATATGATGCTGCGCATGCAACAGCGGAGTGGTCGTCATTTCCTGCAGATTCCTGGCCCCACGAATGTGCCCGATCGTGTCCTTCGTGCGATGGCGGCTCCGACGATTGACCACCGTGGTCCAGAGTTTCAAGAACTCACAGAAGAAGTACTCGTTGGCTTGGGAGAAGTTGTTCAGACTCGTTCTCCGGTCGTTCTGTTTCCGGCATCTGGTACAGGGGCATGGGAGGCCGCACTTGTTAACACACTCTCACCAGGGAACCGTGTGCTAATGGTGGAGACTGGACATTTTGCGACGCTCTGGAAGCAAATTGCTGCCAACTACGGGTTGGACGTCGAGTTCCTTGCCGGAGATTGGCGACACGGTGTGAATGCAGCCGATATAGAAGCGCGTCTGGTCGAGGATACGGCGCATGCGCTTAAGGCCGTTTGTATCGTTCATAACGAGACCTCCACTGGTGTGACAAGCGATATTGAGGCCGTGCGGCGTGCGCTTGACTCTGCTCACCATCCAGCACTGTTGCTTGTCGATACGATTTCATCGCTTGCGTCGATGGACTACCAGCATGATGCATGGGGTGTGGACGTGACGGTTGGGGCATCGCAGAAAGGTTTAATGCTTCCGCCTGGTCTCAGTTTTAACGCGTTGAGTGACAAAGCACTTAGTGCACATTCGTCAGCGACACTTCCACGGAGTTTTTGGGATTGGGCGCCAGTTTTAAAAGCCAATAAGCAGAATTTGTTTCCGTACACTCCGGCCACCAATCTTTTATACGGGTTACGCGAAGCATTACGGATGCTTCTGGCTCAAGGATTAGAACAAGTTTTCGCTCGACATCACCGCCACGCAGAGGCAACTCGATGCGCTGCGCGCGCATGGGGGTTAGAGCTGCTTTGTGCCAATCCAGCGGAGTACAGCTCCTCGATTACTGCAATCATGATGCCAGATGGGCATGATGCGGAGGCGTTTCTCCGTGTTGTGCTGGAACGCTTCGACATGTCACTTGGGATCGGTTTATCAAAATTGTCAGGAAAGATTTTTCGGATTGGTCATCTTGGCGATTTCAACGACCTTAGTTTGATTGGCACGCTCGGTGGTACCGAGATGGGACTGCTTCTGGTAGAAATTCCCCATCAATCGGGTGGTGTTACTGCGGCGCTGGATTTTCTAGCGGCCGAAGCATGTTGACCGCGGTCGTAGCCTCTGCGCGATGCCCCCACGCACCTAGAGTTTCTACTGTTCTAACGCAAAGACGAACAGCCCGTTACCAGACGCCGCTGCCACGTATTGACGGCCGTCGATGCTGTAACTAATCGGACCGTTCGCGATCATGCCACCCAGCGTCTGCTTCCAGAGGAGGTCCCCGGTACGCGCGTCTAATGCGTGGAAATAACCTTCTCGCCCCCCCGTAAACAAAACATCCGTTGCTGTTGTCAGGATGCCGCTACTGGTGACGTCTGTCATTTCAAATGTCCACCGTTCTTCGCCTGTTGCGGGGTCTAATGCTTTAACCGCTCCAGTTCCTGCAGACTCGGTCCATGTATTAATTGGTCCACGTGCGAGGTTCGGTAGCGCTGCTCCGGGTACTGGCGG
>CAUZRA010000131.1:0-4994 GCA_963582035.1 Vicinamibacteria bacterium
CCGTCATAAAGACCGGCAATCTCGAGCGCGTAAATTACAGTGGGGTCGCTCTGTAACGGCATACCTATTCGAAGTCGGTTGTTGAAGACGGCCGATACCAAAGAACGCTCGCTGCCTTCACCGGTTTCTTTTTCGATTATTGACGCTAAAGAAACCGCCTGACGAATACTCAAAGCTCGGTCGGTCGCACGGACCCGCAACCCCTCATCAAAGACAGCGCGAAACTGCTCCACCATTGCGCGGACCAAATCGTCCGCATTGGCATCACTGGACAATGCATATGTCTCAGGAAACAAGTAGCCCTCAAGGTCAGTCGCATCAGGATCAAGGTCTTCGATGAGGTCCACCCGTTGAGCCGCACCGACAAAAGTATCCATAACACCAAAGCCTTCTGTTTCAAAAATTGTTGCCATCTCAAACAGATTGAGCCCTTCCGGAAATGTAATCCTGCGAAGGTACACTTGGCCGTCGGCGATCTTTTCGACCACATCGAGTGGAGAAAGTGGAGCGTCAAATAAATACTCTCCTGCTTGTAACTCACGATCTCGGCCGCTACGCCACACCGCAAAACGAAAGACCCACTCGCTCGAGACGATGTCAGCATTAACAAGTTGAGCAGCAATCTCACTCGTCGACGTACCAGGCTGGATTGTAAGTAGCACATGCCCCGAAGCAACCTCATCATAAGGAGATGAGATCTGGTCCAGCATGTCTCGCCACGTTACCCAGGCAAACACAGCACCAGTCGCAGAAATAACCAATCCGGCGACGAGTGCAATCACGACATATTTTTTTATCGGCACATTTCGATTCTTGCAGGCTGTTACTCCGAGACATCGGTAACTTCCGACCGACGCTCATCTAAATAATCTTGAAGGATCACAGCAGCACTTGCTGCGTCTAGCAACTTCTTACGCTTACGCCAATCTCGCTCTCGTATCGCCAAACGTTGCTCCGCCTCGACACTGGTCAGGCGCTCGTCTTGGGTTGCTACAGGAAGTGCCGTCACCTTACGAAGTGATTCGACAAAAGCCAGTGTCCGGGTTGTCTGTTTGTGAGGCGTGCCATCGAGTGAACGCGGCACACCAACGACGAGTACATCAAGCCCATCCACTTCACTCGCGAGAGCAGTCACCTCTCTCGCAACAATGACGACATATTCATCAAGAGAACCACTCGGAGTAATGGTGCGTAATGGTCGAGCGATCGTTCCTGAGGGGTCACTCACCGCTAAACCAATTCGAACGTCTCCAAAATCAATGCCAAGGAATCGCACACTATCGCCTTTTCAAAATAGGGTATTCCGCGTTTCAATAACTGTCTACGCCCTTAATAAATACACCCAGAGCCGGAGTAATAGCTTGCTCAAACGTATTTACCTAAGTCCAAATTTATTAACACTCTCTGTTTTTTGATAAAAAAATTCATTTAATTTGCCCGCTCAGACAATCCAACGCATATTCCACAGACCAAGATCGACGATCCCTCACTAAATCCAGTAAGATGACCAACATTCAGATGCCTAGCGCACCGCGGAGTAATTATGTCGACTAAAACACGTTGGCTCATCGTCTTTGCGTCGGTTCCGGTCATCGCATTTACGCTAATTGGTGGGTATCTTGGGCGTGTTTCTGCTGGTGAAAACACCTATCGCCACCTGCGGATCTTTGAAGACGTTATTTCACTCATTTCCAATAACTATGTCGAAGAAGTTGACCTGGACGAAGTTATGCATGGGGCACTGCGTGGACTGGCCGAAGGCCTAGATAGCGATAGTGCCTACCTTTTGCAGGAAGACGTTAGTCGCCTGGAAAGCGGTCAAGCATTACCGGAAGCCAACGTTGGCCTAACAGTCACGAGACGGTATTACGCCCAAGTCGTAGCCACTCGCGATGGCTCACCGGCCGCTGAAGCCGGCATTCTTCCGGGCGATTTTGTGCGTGCTATTGACGGAGAACCGACACGCTTTATGTCGGCTGTCGAGGCTGACCGGCGACTACACGGCCAACCTGGCTCAACAGTAACCGTCTCTCTTATAAGAGGCAGGACTCAGGAACCGTATGACATCACGCTCGAGCGAAACAGAACCGCTAACCTGACGGTAACAGGTCGCCTGCTTGGCAGTACAAGTGATATTGGCATCGTGCGAATTCCAAGCTTTCATGATGATGTAGCAACTCAACTATCAGAGGTCATCACATCATTAACTGATCAAGGTGCCTCTCGTTTCGTTATCGATGTTAGAAATACCGCAACTGGTTCCTATAGCAATGCTATAGACACGGCCCGACTCTTTGTTGCAGACGGTACGTTGGTGATTCTCCAAGAACGGGGTGGAAATCAGACCCCGTTACAAGCGTCACTAACAGAAACCACCACCGAAGCACCCGTAGCGCTACTCGTAAACTATGGTTCATCAGGACCGGCCGAGCTCTTCGTCGCGGCACTGTCTGACCGTGAACGCGCCAAGACCATAGGCCAACGAACGGCAGGACGGGTTGGCCTACAAAAACTCATCCGTTTACCGGACGGCACCGGTTTATGGCTTTCCTATGCTCGCTATCTAACGGCATCCGAGGAACCCATTCACCTGTACGGTATCCAGCCGAACATCCCGGTTCCCGTGGAGACACCCGAGCTCGGTGAGCCCATCCCAACAGACGACCCAGTCCTTGAGCGAGCTGTAGAGGAAATGCAAGTTCAAGCCACTGTCCGAGCCACACAACTCGCCGTTAACTACGCGTAGTGCTATACTGACCGGCCGTTTGATATCCTGTAACATGCAGTAACGGAAAGAGATATAGGCGCGTAGCTCAGTTGGTTAGAGCGCCTGCTTGACATGCAGGAGGTCGGCGGTTCAAGTCCGCCCGTGCCTACCATCTAGCTGTTGTTCAGAGTCTCCGACTTATTTGAAATCTATTAAATCACATGACCGCCGTAACAATTACGCTGCCTGATAATTCAACCCGACAATTCCCGACTGGCACGCCGGTTTTTGAAGTCGCACAAGGAATTTCTGGCCGCCTGCGCAAGCAAGCACTGGCCGCGACCGTTAACGGCAAGATGGTTGATCTGTCGTATGAACTCAGGGAGAACGCGAGAGTCGAAATCGTAACATCAAAGTCTCCTGATGCTCTTGAGCTATATCGACATAGCACGGCACACCTCCTTGCCGCCGCCGTTACCGCCTTATTTCCTAAAACGCAGTGCGGTATTGGACCACCGATCGAAGATGGATTCTTTTATGACTTCATCGTTGATCGCCCGTTCGTACCAGAGGATCTTGAAGCAATCGAAACAAAGATGATTGAGATCTCAAAACGTAATCTTCGCTACGAACGAAAGATGATGCCGAAGGAAGAAGCTAAAGCTTTCTTCAGAGACCGTGGTGAACCCTTGAAGGTGCAACTTATTGAAGAAAAAGGTGGCCCCATCGTCTCGTGTTACACGATCGAAGATGCTTTTGTCGACTTCTGTACCGGACCACACGTACCCTCAACTGAAAAAATCAAGGCTTTCAAGGTGCTCCACAGTTCCAATGCCTACTGGAAAGGTGACGCTCAAAATCAGCCGATGCAACGAATCTATGGCACGGCGTTCTTTAAAGAGTCTGAGCTCAAAAAGCATCTACACAGACTCTCCGAAGCCAAAAAACGAGACCATCGAAAGTTGGGGAAAGAGCTTGGACTCTTTACATTTCACCACTGGGCACCGGGCGCACCTTTTTGGCATGCAAAAGGCACAACCCTTTACCAGACCCTCGCTGACTATATGCGGCGTGAGCTTTCAGACGAAGGCTATCAGGAAGTCCGAACGCCTCTTGTGTTCAACAAACAACTTTGGGAAACATCGGGGCACTGGGAACACTATCGCGAAAATATGTTCCAGATAGATTCAGAAGGCGAATCGTTCGCACTCAAGGCAATGAACTGCCCGGCTCACATGCTAATGTTTGCGAGTGAAGGCCGAAGCTATCGTGACCTCCCACTTCGCTTTCATGACCAAGGAGTGCTTCATCGCCAAGAAGCGTCTGGCGTGGTGACCGGACTGACTCGCGTACGACAATTTTCACAGGATGACGCACACTGCTTCATTACTGAAGAACAAATCAGTGAAGAGGTTGAGCGCTTACTCAGACTCGTTAGTAGAATTTATGGCGACTTCCAGCTCGATTACAACGTTGAACTTTCGACCCGTCCTGAGCACTATATCGGAACAGTGGAAACGTGGGACCATGCTGAGCAGCAACTAAAATCGGCACTCAATGCTGCCAATATCAGCTATTCGGTCTCTGACGGCGACGGAAGTTTTTACGGGCCTAAGATAGACATTCATGTCACCGATGCCATCGGTCGAAGCTGGCAGTGCGGCACGATTCAACTCGACTACCAGATGCCCCAGCGCTTCGGCTTGAAATACATCGGGGCTGACAATGCTGAACACACTCCAGTCTTGATCCACCGGGCAATCTTCGGGAGTTTCGAACGATTTATTGCTGTCCTGATCGAACATTTCGCCGGTGCCTTTCCACTATGGCTATCGCCCGTGCAATTACGAATACTGACCATTGCCGACCGACACATTGACCATGGCCAATCGGTACTTGAACAATTCACTAAAGCAGGCTTCCGGGGCGAACTTGATAAACGCCAAGAAAAAATTGGATTAAAAATTCGAGAGGCACAACTAGAAAAGGTCCCTTATATGCTGGTAATCGGTGACAGAGAGCTCGGAAATGGGACGGTCGCTCTTCGAAATCGGAAAGACGGCGACCAAGGCTCTCGAACCATTTCCGAAGTGATTAATTCACTAACCGAAGAGGTCCGACTGAAGCGGACACCAATTCCAGAGTAAACTACCTGTTCTTTGAAGCGGACCCAGCATAGAGAAGGGAGCAAGCTATTCCTGTAGGACGCGGCCCACGAGGGCCACGCCGCGATTTTCGTCAAAGCCGCACGCGCGTTAACGAACGCATTCGGGTGCGCGAGATTCGT
>CAUZRA010000132.1:0-4963 GCA_963582035.1 Vicinamibacteria bacterium
TGATCGCGACATTAAGCGTTTGTGAATTGCTGTGGAAAAGGTAGAGTGGCCAGATGTCTAGTGTGCCGCCTGCAAGGTCAATGCGAGTTGGCGCAGAGGAAATGATGCGCAAGCGCGCATTATAATGTTTGCCCGCAAAACGCGCGTATTTGAAATTACACGATTGTGCGTTGCTGGTTTGATGCGGTCGAATCAGCAGGTCAAATTGATAATGTCACGACGCCTTCACGAAAGAATCGGTCAGCTTATTATCGCCGGCTACGACGGTCTTGCAGTGCCTGCAGAATTTTGGTGTATCGCTCGTGATTTCGAACTTGGCGGCGTTATTTTATTCGCGCGCAATATAGAGGAGCCTCTCCAGATTGCTGAACAGGCCTACGCCGCGAAACAGTTCAAGCAGGAGTTGCCAATGTGGGTCAGCATTGACCAGGAGGGAGGGCGTGTGCAGCGCCTTCGGACGCCTCACACAGAATGGCCGCCCCTTGCAACGCTCGGACGGTGTGGCGACGAACAGCTTGCGGTTAAATTTGCAGAAGCCCTGGCGCTTGAACTCAAAATAACAGGTATTACGCTGGATTTCGCTCCGGTACTAGACGTTGGGACAAATCCGGCGAATCCCGTAATCGGCGACCGGGCTATCGGAAAGAATGCGAAGGACGTCGCTAACTTGGGCCGAGCGATAGTGTCGGCTATCCAGCAGGCTGGTGTTGCGGCATGCGGAAAACACTTTCCGGGTCATGGTGAGACGAGCTCGGATTCGCATTTGTGCCTTCCCGTCGTGGACTTGGATGAGGCAAGGCTTAGAGAGGTGGAGATTAAACCGTTCTGTGCAGCAATCGCAGCGGATGTGTCGGCTCTAATGACCGCGCATGTGAGTTATCCTGCTTTGGATGACCGATGGCCAGCCACATTATCTTCGGTAATCATAGGGACGTTGTTGCGGGATGAGCTCTGTTTTGACGGCCTGATTATTACCGACGATATGGAGATGGGGGCAATCGTACAAAACTACGATCCAGTGGAGGCCTCGGTGCGGGCGGTGGCGGCTGGCTGTGACGTACTGCTGTTATGTGGTTCTGATCACAGCCTGCATGTGTCGATCATAGAAGGCATTATTCACGCGGTGGAGGATGGGAGCTTGTCTGAGAAACGCGTAGAGGATGCGCTGAGTCGTCAACGGCGAATGAAAGAAAAGTTTTTGAGTGAAGATCTGTTGTGGCGACCACCATCAGCGAGTGAACTGAACGAGGTAATAGGATGTTCGGATCATCAAGAAATTGCGGAGACAATGCGGAGATATCTGTAGATGATTAAACCTCCCGCACTTTGCGAAGGCGATCGTATCGCTGTGGTTGCGCCAGCGAGTCCATTTGATAGAGAAGATTTTGGACGGGGACTCATAGAACTCCGTTCGATTGGATTGGAACCTGTTTTTAATAGGTCAGTGTTTGATAGGTCAGAGTATGTTGCGGGTAGTGCATCGAGTCGTGCGGAGGATTTCTTTGCGGCGTGGCGTAATCCTACTATTGCGGGTGTGATGGCTGTGCGCGGTGGGTACGGCAGTGCTCAGTTACTGCCATTTTTTAATACTACTGACTTTCGTAGGACGCCAAAAGTGTTGATCGGATGTAGTGACATTACGTCACTACTAAGTTTCGCAAGTATTCAGTGCGAAATAGCTGTGTTTCATGGACCGATGGTCGTGACACTTGGGAATGGTCGTGAGAGATATGACAGGGGTTCTCTGGTCAGGCAACTTATGTCAGCAATCCCCTACGGGGCGGTGAACTGTGATGGCGTTGATGTGTTGAAAGCTGGAGCATCGCGTGGGCCAATCTATGGGGGAACTCTCACCCAAATTGTTTCATCGCTTGGCACACCGTTTCCATTTAGTCCGCCCGATAAATATGTCTTGCTATTGGACGATGTCGACGAGCGGCCGTATCGAGTTGATCGAATGATGAATCAAATGCGTCAAGCGGGGCTTCTTAAACGAGCCTGCGCGTTGGTCTGCTCTGAATTCCCTGGTTGTTTAGAGAATGACGGAGTGCTGTCTGCACGGTCGGTGTTGGATAACTACACTGGTGATATCAATGGCCCCGTATTGTTTGGACTGCGGACAGGACATACGCCTCATCCGATGGTCACTCTGCCACTTGGGGTGGAGGCTAGTGTTTACACCAATCCGCGAATTGAGGTTGTCTTAGAGGAAGCAGCAGTGACCGCATGACTGCGTATCTAATTGGAATATGCGGGACTGCGATGGCGTCCCTTGCCGCGATGCTCAAAGAGAGTGGTTGGGAGGTTCGTGGTTCCGACGCAGGGATATATCCGCCCATGGATCGTTTTCTTGAAGAGCAGGGCATTTCCCCTCTACTTGGATATGACGCATTTCATATTACGGAAGATATCGATGTGGTTGTAATCGGCAATGCCGTATCTCGAGGGAATCCAGAGGTTGAGGCTGTTTTGGATAAACGGCTGCGGTATAAGTCTCTTCCGGAGATGCTTCGTGATCTTTTCTTGTGGAGCCGGAAGCCCATTGTTGTTGCCGGTACTCATGGAAAGACGACTACTACGTCCATGATTGCATGGTCTCTCGTTCAGGCAGGTTCTGATCCGAGTTATTTGATCGGGGGGATTCCGGAGAATTTTGGTACCAGTTTTCGAATCGGCAATGGACGGTCGTTTGTGATTGAGGGAGATGAATATGACAGTGCGTTTTTCGATAAGACGGCGAAGTTCCTTAAATATCTCCCAGATATCGCCGTTGTAGGCAATGTCGAGTTTGATCACGTGGACATCTACGAAGATTTAGACGCAGTCCGTGCGACATTCCGCAGATTTCTTAGCGTCGTGCCCGCTAATGGACGTGTATTGCTTGGCGGCGATGACGATGAGGCTTCAGCGCTCAAAGCGTATGCCAAGGCTCCCGTTGAAACGTTTGGACTTAATCCAGGTTCGAATTGGCGTGCAGTAGATGTTGTGTACGAGAGTGATTCTACGAGATTTAAGGTTCTGCATGAGAACCGTGGGGTTGCGGATGTGAGTCTTCCTTTGCTAGGGGCATTCAATGTACGAAATGCACTTGCAGCGGTTGCGGTTGCGGATGCGGTGGGAGTAAGCCCGAATAAGTGCGCGGACGCATTAGGTGAATTTAGAGGTGTTCGTCGGAGATTAGAACTCCGGGGCACCTCACGGAATATTTCCATTTACGATGATTTCGCGCATCACCCGACAGCTATACGGGAAACGTTAGCGGCGTTGCGAGCAAAAGGAGACCATAGAATCTGTGCAGTATTTGAACCTCGTTCTGCAACGGCCTGCCGGAGAGTGTTTCAACAATCGTTCGCAGAAGCGCTCGCACTGGCTGATGATGTGGTCGTAGCTCCGGTCTTTCGTGCATCGATTCCAGATAAAGAACGGCTCTCAGTGGAGGAGTTAGTTGGTGATCTTCGTGCTGTCGGCACTTGTGCTTACGCAGCATCCACACTTGAAGATGTGTGTGAACATGTTGTTGATAATGCACGAAGTGGTGACGTGATCGTGTTAATGTCGAACGGTGAATTTGGAAGATTACACAATGATATTCTGGCTCGCCTTGAAAAGGCTCCGGAGGATCCGTCGGATATTACAGGTTGATGAATTCGGATCAGTCATCGTGGACCATACGGCAAGAAGGTGATAGCGGGATAGTTGTTTCATTTCCTGAATTTATCGATCCGATTATTAATTCCCGCTGCGTGGCGCTGGCCTGTGAGATACGAAGCCGTCAATTACCGTGGGTTCGTGACGTGGTGGAGGCATATGCGTCCGTTACGGTCTATTTTGATCTTTTAGCGATAGATAATGAAATAGCTGTTGGAGTCATTCGCGATCTTGCAAATAAGACAGTGGCGGCACCTGAGAATCACAAAGAGCTAGAACCGATTCGATTGCCCGTATGTTACGGCGGTCGATATGGACCTGACCTGCCAGTAGTTTCGGCATACGCACAGTGCAGCGAGCAGGACGTTGTTCGACGCCATGCCTCGGTGACATACCGCGTTTATATGCTCGGGTTTCTACCTGGTTTTGCCTATCTCGGCAAAGTCGATCAAAGGATCGCCGCTCCTCGTCGAAAAAGTCCAAGGCTTGTTGTTCATGCTGGGTCCGTAGGTATCGCAGGGAAACAGACTGGCATCTATCCCTCGCAGTCACCCGGTGGCTGGCAGATCATTGGGCGGTGCCCGGTAAAGTTACTGAATTGGTCAATCGAGCGCCCATTTCTTCTCGAGTCAGGGAAGAGGGTTTGTTTTGAACCGATTGGCGAGCAGGATTATGAACGAATCCAAGAGAGGACGTTGTGACAGCCCCGGTCTCGCTGACAGTAGAAGACCCAGGACTGCTAACTACGGTGCAAGATTTAGGTCGTTGGGGAGCGCAGCATCACGGCGTTTCGGTCTCTGGTGCAATGGATAAGCTGTCCTTAAGGCTAGCAAATAAATTGGTTGGGAACCGTGAACAGGCAGCCGCACTTGAGGTCACGCTGGCAGGCCCGACCATTCGTTTCAATAGGGAAAGTCAAGTTGCGGTGTCTGGAGCAGAATTTATCCTCCAGCTCGATGAGTATGAGGTCTCTTCGGAAACCCTATTATCGATTGGTAGTGGCCAGTGCCTGATGTTTGGACGACGATTAAATGGAGCAAGAGCGTATATCGCAGTCGCGGGAGGCGTAGAGGCCGAGTCATTTATGGGAAGTCGTTCGACCCATCTGCCGACCAAAAGAGGAGGGATGGCAGGGCGGCCACTTAGAAGGGGTGATGAGTTGCGAGTCGGAACTTTATGGGGTGAGAGTGTTAGCTCGCGTCCGGTTCCTGGTCTTAGATGGGGACGAAGACCGACAGGTGGCACAAAAGTGCGAGTGATTCTTGGGCCTCAGGTGGATTGGTTTTCTCCTGATTCAGTTGAAACTTTTTGTTCT
>CAUZRA010000133.1:0-4903 GCA_963582035.1 Vicinamibacteria bacterium
CTTTCACTTCCGAAACATTTGACGTCGTTGTGGCCGCTAATCTCATTGGCGATATGCGAATCAATGAGCGTGTCCTCTGCCTGCAGCAGATACTACAAGTACTAAAACCAAATGGCCGATGTCTTGTTATTGAAGCGGCTCCTCGAGGCGGGCTTGGCGCATTATTTTCACAGCGGGCACTTGACCGAACTTATGTTGCCTACGGTGGTGCAGAAGGATCTCTCAAAGCCGAAGGCTTCAGGGCCGTCAGACAACTCGCCGAGCGTGAAGGAAAAAGGTACATCGAAGGAATGAAATAATCCTCGATAGTAAGCAAGAAACTAGACCCAGCCTCACCGTAGTGACCTTTCCTTGTGACCTCTCCAGATGACATAAGGTCACCAATCGGTATCGTCAAAAGCCTTAATTAGAAAGAAAGTTCCGGCCCGAACTTTTTGGCACAACTCTTGCTTGTAAACCAATCAGATAAATCAAAAGTTTGATTTATCTGCTTCACGTGAACACAGAGCATAAAGTCTAAGGAGACAGTCGATGCATAACCGGACCAAGACGCTCATGTTTACCCTGCCCGTCATTACGTTGATTTTCAGCGTAATCTGCGTATCTCCATCATGGGCCGCCAATCAATCAAATTACGACCTGTTCAAACGTGTACAGGAGCACGTACTGCGGTACTCTTTCTTTACCGTTTTCGATGATGTCAGTGCTGAGATCGCTCAAAATGGTCACGTGATCCTGACAGGCCACGTCTTGGGTGATCACAAAAAAGAAGACATTGCCAAGCGTGTGAAATCAGTCGAGGGCGTTGCGAATGTCATCAACAACATCCAAGTACTGCCAGCATCACAGGTCGATGACCAGCTTCGCTACCAAGTTGCCAGGGTGATTTACGGCAATCCGAACTTTTGGCACTACTTCAACCGGAGCAATCCATCTGTGCATATTGTCGTAAACCGTGGCCACATAACCCTTACCGGTGTGGTTGACACCGCGATCGATCGAACTCTAGCTGGAATCCTCGCCACACAATTCGACGCATTCTCAGTTACGAACGAACTTCGATTGCGTACCGAGGTGGCAGCAGACATCGAAGCCCTCGGGTAACCCTCCTCCCCGAAGTTCTTCGATCAAAGTGTCGCCCTGGCTTCAACGTCAGGGCGACACCTAATGTCTTCTGACCATTAGACATACCAGCACCACTGGCCAACCTTTCTTACATAGAAAATATTTCATTAATAACAGCCGCTAAACCGAGTGTTACACTCAAAACGCTCCATGCCCACCTCCGAAACAGTATTCCTTCTCGACGGCACCGCTCAGATGTATCGGGCGTATCATGCAATACGTGACCTGACAGGACCAGACGGTAAGGCTACCAACGCCGTATTTGGCTTTGTCACAATGCTGAGAAAGCTAATTAATGACCACCAACCAGCATTAATCGCAGCAGCCTTCGACCTGAGAGGCCCGACCTTCAGAACAGAAATCGATGCTAATTACAAAGCCAATCGTCCACCGATGCCAGACGACCTCTCAGAGCAGGTAGCCTGGGTGCACGAAGCGTGCCAAGCACTCGGTGTCCCTGTATTCACACATGAACGATTTGAGGCCGACGACGTGATCGGGACTCTCACAAAACAGGCTTTGGGAAATGACCTCGAGGTCGTCATCGTGACTGGCGACAAAGACTTTTTCCAACTCGTTCAACCTCGCGTTCGAATTTTTAATCCCCGCGACCAAGGACTCTGGTATGACGCAGACGGCGTTAAAGCGAAATTTGGCGTTAACCCCGACCAAGTTGTTGATGTGTTGGCACTAATGGGAGATGCCGTCGACAATGTTAAAGGTGTTCCAGGTATTGGAGAAAAAGGCGCCCGAGAACTGATTACAACCTTCGGTTCTTTAGATGCTTTGCTGAAACAGTCAGAAGATGTGGAAAAGACGCGTTACCGTAACGCTCTCGCTCAATATCCAGAAGATGCAAAAATTAGTCGGGAATTGGTGACCATTCGGACCGACGTACCCGTTTTTTTCGACCGTGAAACATTACGGTACCAAGGACCGTTATCCGAACGCTGCTTCGCGCTATTTTCGTCTCTCGGTTTCCGAAAACTGCTGGCGGATTACGCGCCAACCACGGCCGTAGTGGAAAAAGACTACGAAGTGGTCCGCACGGAGTCTGACTTGTGCACACTCGTTGACGCCATCAACAACGCTGGGCAACTAAGCTTGGCGACACTGACAGACAGGCAACCACCCATGCAGGCTGAACTGGTAGGCCTATCTCTGTCAGTCGGTCCAGGACATGCTCGGTACATCCCGCTTGCCCATCGCGCACTTGATACTGCGAGCGTACTAAGCAGTGCCGTGGTCAATACCCTCATCGCAAAACCGTTAGCGAATAAACAGATTTTAAAAATTGGACATGACCTAAAGCGCTCGTCAGTTATTCTTGGACGACACAACCTCCCAGTCGAAGGAATCACAACAGATACATTGGTGATGAGTTACCTCCTCGACGTAACGGGAAATCACCATCTGGGTGAACTGGCACTTGAACACCTCGGATACAACGCTATTCAGTTAGAAACGGTTATTGGCAAAGGGACAAAAGCACTTAACCTCGCTGAAGTCCCAATTGATGCCCTGTTGGATTTCGCAGGGGAACAGAGTGACCTACCGACTCAACTTGCGGAGCAGCTCATTCCGGAACTTGAAGAGCAAAACCTCAACGATCTTTACCGCGAGATCGAACTTCCGTTACTTTCGGTACTGGCTGACCTGGAGCGTACGGGTGTGCAAATTGACACTACCGTACTTGCCAGACAGGCAACCGCAGTAAAAAGTCGCTTAGACAAAGCACAAACCGATATCTATAACCTAGCCGGAGAACAATTCAACATCAATTCGCCAAAACAATTAGCGGTAATCCTCTTCGAAAAATTAGAACTACCGACACTCAAAAAAACTGGGAAAACAAAAACCGCCTCCACCGCTGTCTCCGTACTTGAAGAACTCGCACTAATTCACGAACTCCCAAAAAAAGTATTGGAATGGCGTAGCCTCCAAAAACTCAAGGGCACCTATCTCGATGCGCTGCCAAAATTGGTCAATCTGAAGACCGGGCGAATCCATACCTCATTCAATCAAGCCGTCACAGCAACAGGTCGGCTTAGTAGTAGCGAACCCAATCTACAGAACATCCCAATCAGAACCGAGATTGGCAGGGAAATTCGGTCGGCCTTTACCGCTCCGCCCGGTATGGTGCTGATTTCAGCAGACTATTCTCAAATTGAACTGCGGGTACTAGCCCACCTCTCTGGAGACGAACAATTAAAGACGGCATTTGCTAAAAATGAAGATATCCACGAACAAACGGCAGAAAAGGTGTTTGGGCGAGACAGCGGACTTGACCCCCATGAACTGAGGCGGCGCGCAAAGATAATCAACTACGCTCTACTTTACGGTAAGACAGCCTTTACACTCTCTAAAGACATCGGCGTTACACCACAAGCGGCACAAGCATTTATTGATGCATACTTCGAGGGCTTTCCAGCAATCAAGACGTTTATTACTGACACGCTTGAAACAGGTCGTGCGACGGGTTCTGTGAATACCATGTTCGGACGCCGGAAAAAGATACCAGCGTTGACGAGCCATAACGGTCAACTACGTAGTCGCGGCGAACGTGAAGCCGTGAATCTGCCAATTCAAGGAACTGCCGCAGATATCCTGAAATGGGCCATGATCAGACTCCACTCCGCATTACCTTCAGAAGCCAGGATGATCTTAACGGTTCACGACGAACTAGTAGTAGAAGCACCTGTGGAACAGTGCGACGAAGTCAGTGACATTGTGCGTACACAAATGGAACAAGCGGTTGAATTCTCTGTCCCGCTGACGGTCGATATCGGAATCGGTCACAACTGGAAAGAAGCGAAGGGATAACACTCAGGTGGTCGCTCCTGTCATTTTTTCGCGTGCCGATCATCCAATCTCTCGCACACTGATCGATGATGACGCACTGAAGGTGCTGTATCGGCTTCGTAAGTTCAACCACACCGCCTACCTAGTCGGTGGTGGGGTTCGTGACCTGCTTCTGCAACGACACCCAAAGGACTTTGATATCGGCACCTCGGCGCATCCTCACGAAGTGAAGCGCATTTTCCGTAACTGCTGGATTATTGGTCGACGTTTCCGTCTCGCACATGTGAAGTTCGGTCAGAAAACTATCGAGGTAGCAACATTTCGAAAACAAGTACCTATAGACGACGCTCCTGCCAAAATTCCACGCAGCGCAACGGACGAATCGAAACAATCATCGGAAGAACCCAATGCGACTCGACAAACCATCCGCCGCGACAACACGTTTGGTACACCCGAAGAGGACGCTTTCCGTCGAGACTTCACAATCAATGGATTGTTCTATGACATTTCGACATTTGCGATTATCGACTATGTCGGTGGGATGCAGGATCTACAGAGCCGACTTCTACGGTGCATCGGTAATCCGAACGAGCGATTCGTCGAAGACCCCGTCAGAATGCTTCGCGCCATTGCATTCGCTACGCGACTTGATTTTCGTATTGATACACCAATTCGCGATGCCATCAAAAACCACCACGCCGAGATTAAGAATGCCTCGCCGGCCCGATTGATCGAAGAGCTCTACAAACTACTTCGCAGTGGCGTCTCCACAAAAACATTCAAAGGTTTATCTAAGAGCGGTTTACTCCAACACATCGCATCAGAAGTCGAACACAAAAAATCAATTCAATTGTGGCACTCACTCGAGGCGCTCGACGTTTATCGGACAAGATTTACCTCCGCACCCGAATCACTCACCAACGCCGTCTTACTTGGCAGTCTGATGACGCCGGTTCAAAACCTCGACCTTGCACCG
>CAUZRA010000134.1:0-4850 GCA_963582035.1 Vicinamibacteria bacterium
TTTGCTCGAAAAACCAGGGAAATTCGGTATGTTTCTGGCTTGTAGTGGCTATCCTGAATGTAGTTACACAGGTGAAATTGAAAATGAAAAAGAGCTAGCAGACGAGGCTGAAAAGGAACCGTGTGAGAATTGCGGGAAGCCGATGGTCCTGAAGCGTGGTCAGTGGGGGGCGTTTTTTGCTTGCACGCAGTACCCGAAGTGCAAGACCACTCGCAAAGTGATTACCAGTTCGGGTGGATTGGCGGCTGCAAAACCCGATCAACCTCTCGAGGAAAAATGCCCAAAGTGTGAATCCCACCTAGTGATTAAGCAGGGGAGATTTGGTGAATTTACCGCCTGTAGTAGTTATCCGAAGTGCCGGTATATCAAACTGAAGACGATTGGGATTGCTTGCCCAGTTGATAGCGGAGATATTGTCGAGCGCAAGTCGAAACGAGGCCGGGTATTTTATGGGTGTGCCAACTATCCTGATTGCGACTTTACGGTCTGGAATAAACCGTTCGACGAGTCATGTCCGCAGTGCCAAGCTCCATTTCTTATAGAGAAAGTGACAAAACGTTGGGGCCGTCAACTGCTTTGCCACAAGGATGACTGCGACTACGTCCGTAATGAAGAGCTTGCTGCTGTCGGTTCCTAGTTGATGATTCGGATTATCGGTGGTGGATTAGCAGGGACTGAAGCAGCATGGCAGGTGGCCAGACGCGGTGTTCCCGTTAGCCTTCATGAAATGCGTCCCACCCGCTCAACAGCCGTGCATCGTACAGACCGGTTAGCGGAGTTAGTGTGTAGTAACTCCTTCCGTGGTGACAAGCTTGAGAATGCCGTTGGACTTCTCAAGGAAGAGATGCGACAGCTTAATTCCTTGGTTATGCGTGTAGCTGATGCAACGCGAGTCCCGGCTGGAGGGGCACTTGCCGTTGATCGCGAGCGATTCGCAGAAGAGATCACAGTGGCTCTTGAGTCGGAGCCACTGATTGAGATCACCCGGGAAGAGGTCACTTCGATTCCTGATCCTGAAGGATTAACGCGACCGCTAATCATTGCAACAGGTCCACTGACTTCTGAGAAATTGTCTTCGGCAATCACAGCTTTTGTGGGCCGTGATCAGTTGTATTTTTTTGATGCGATCAGTCCGATAGTGTTAGCCGACTCGGTGAATTACGAGAAGGTATTTAGAGCATCACGGCGTATTCGATCAAAGCGGACATCGATGGATGCTTCTGGGCGTGCGTGCGCTAGTGATACCGAGGACGGTGACTATTTAAACTGCCCGATGAGTCCTGAGGATTATCGATGTTTTTATGATGCATTGAGTAGTGCGGAGAGAGCCGAGGCGCATGATTTTGATCGCACGCCGTTTTTTGAGGGATGCCTGCCGATTGAAGTTATGGCACATCGCGGTGTCGATACGCTGCGTTTTGGACCAATGAAACCTGTAGGGCTGATCGATCCCAAAACAGGCCAGCAGCCGTATGCGGTGGTTCAACTTCGTCAAGATAATCTCGCAGCTGATCACTTTAGTTTGGTTGGTTTTCAAACGCAGATTAAATGGTCAGAACAGCGCCGTGTGCTTCGACTTATTCCGGGTCTTGAGGAGGCAGAGTTTGTGCGGCTCGGGATGATTCATCGCAATACGTATATCAATGCGCCGACAGTGCTGATGCCGACGTGGCAGACACGGAACAGGCCGGATGTATTTTTCGCCGGTCAACTCTCTGGTGTTGAGGGCTATGTGGAGTCTGCAGCGTCTGGGCTGATGGCTGGCATCAATGCGACGATGCTCGTTCAGGGCAAGGAACCCCTTACGTTTCCGCGGACAACAGCGATTGGGGCGTTGGCGCATTACGTGTCACACGCTGACCCTATGAACTATCAGCCGACGAATATCTCGTATGGTCTCATTCCGTCACTGGATGAGCCAGTGCGAGGTCGTCAAGCCCGTCGACAAGCATTGGCGAGACGAGCGCTAGCGGACTTGAAAGTGACAGGTCAGGTGGCGGAGGATAGAGATGGAACAATATCTGCCAAGATTTCTTGAATTCTTGAAACTGAATCGTAATGTTTCGCATCATACGTTGCGTGCCTATCGCAGCGACCTGTGGCAGTTTGTTGAGTTTTCCAAAGAACGAGTTGGACGACCCATAACGACAGATGATTTCGACCACCGCTTGGTTCGTAGTTTTCTTGCCAACCTGTATGAAAAAGGCCATTCTCGTGCTTCATCGGCCAGGAAGTTGGCGTCGGTTCGATCCTTTGCACGGTATCTCCGCAATGAAGGACGCCTAGAACACGATTTTGGTGGCTTGGTATCCACGCCGAAGCTTGCGCGTAGGATGCCGACACACCTTGACCCGGATGAGATATCCGTACTTCTTGAGTCGCCGGATTTAGACACACCACTCGGTCGAAGAGATCGCGCTATTCTCGAACTGTTCTATGCATCCGGTTTGCGTTTGAGTGAGCTTGTCAGTCTGGATCTTGGTGATGTCAACTTACGAGACCAGCTTGTCCGAGTGTTGGGGAAAGGTGGCAAGGAGCGAGTTATTCCTTTTAACCAGAGCGCTAGTGATGCCATTCGTTCATATCTCAAGGATCATCGTGTTCTCGTTAACTCGAATAATGAAACATTGGGTCAGGCGTGTCATCCTCAAACCACTGTTGTTTCCATGCCGTTGTTTGTGAATTACAGAGGAGGGCGATTGTCGAGTCGAAGCGTAGATCGTTTGGTTCGCAAGTATGTTGTGCAGTCAAGCGCTAGGCTGGGTATTAGTCCCCACGCTCTCAGGCATTCGTTTGCCACACACTTGCTTGAACGCGGCGCAGATTTGAGGGCAATTCAGGAATTACTTGGGCACGCACGTGTTAGCACGACACAACGTTACACGCATGTAAACGCGGCGCAGATTACGGCTCTCTATCGGAGGACCCACCCGCGGGCGTAAGGTGCATTTAGGCCTTGGCGGTGCCTTTGATTGAGTTGGTCTCGTTTACAGGTTCTGATTCCAGTGCCTCCCACTGATTCATCAGGTCGCCTACCTTCCACATTAAAGTTTGATGCTGCTTAATAGTGTCTTCTGCCGCAGCCTTGTCGATGTAGAAGTCTGGGTGTGATATTTTGGCTTCCAATGCGTGGATATTGTTTTCGCAGTCGGCGATACGTTTTTCTAGTTCAGTAATGCGTTTCTGTCTTGCTTCGATTATTCGTTTTAGCCGGCGTGACTCAGTTTGGTCGCCTTTGTGGATAGCTGTCCGGTTGGGTTTGTCAGGGCGATTAGTAGGCGGCGAGACTTTATTGGGTTTCCGTTTTGACGGAGACGCCTGTTCAAGTTGTTGAGCTTTACTCCATCGAAATTCTTCATATGTTCCAGGATACATAACAGTGTTGCCATTTCCGACTTCGATGATTTTTGTGGCGAGGTGATCGACGAAATAGCGGTCGTGAGACACGAAAATCAACGTCCCTCCGTAGTCGGTGAGAGCCCCAAGAAGTACATTCGTAGAGTCAATGTCTAGATGATTTGTGGGCTCGTCGAGGAGTAATGTGTTGGATGGTCGAAGCAACATCCGTGCAACGGCTAAGCGAGTACGTTCGCCTCCTGAGAGTACTTTGACGCGTTTGTGTACGTCATCTTCGGTAAAGAGAAACCCTCCCAGGATGTTTCGAATGGATGGCACCATGTTGATAGGAGATCCTGAAGCCAGTGTTTCATACACAGTCAACTTTGGGTTGAGAGTGCTCGCTTCATCTTGCGCAAAGTACTGCTGCACAACGTTGTGCCCTTCCGTTCGTGTGCCGTCATCCGGAGCTTCGACACCAGAAAGTATGCGCATTAAGGTCGATTTTCCTGTTCCATTTGGGCCAACGATTGCCACGCGGTCGCCGCGGTCAATGCTGACATTTGCTTGTTCAAAGACACGAATATTGCCGTATTTCTTATTGATATCACTCAGTTCCATTACGCTACGACCGCTCTTGATACTGCTAGGAAACTTAAAGTGCACACGTTTCCGGTCAGGCGGCATTTCAATGGGTGTGATTTTTTCAAGCATTTTTATTCGGCTTTGAACCTGTTTTGCTTTTGTCGCTTGATATCGAAACCGATCAATAAACATCTGCATGCGGGCAACATCTTCGTCTTGCCGACGTTTCGTTTCTCTGAGGCGAGTGATGCGCTCATCACGCTCGACAAGGTAATTGCTGTAGGTGCCAGGGTAGGTAGTTAATGTGCCCATGCCAACGTCGGCGATTGCAGTAACTACGCTATCGAGAAAAAACCGATCGTGTGAGACAAGAACAATGGCGTGTGGGTAGCTAACTAGAAACTCTTCCAGCCAACCCCGAGCTTCGAGGTCAAGATGATTCGTCGGTTCATCAAGAAGTAATAATCGTGGACGTTGAAGGAGAAGTCTGGCAAGTGCAATTCGCATTTGCCATCCTCCTGAGAAATGTTCGGTCTGTCTTGTCAGATCTTCTGGTGAAAACCCGAGTCCTTTTAGGACGACGTTAACTTTTGCTTCGATGCTGTATCCATCTTGATCTTGGAATGTGTGCTGGACTTCACTGTAGCGAGCGAGTGCGGCATTATGTTCGTCGGCTGGCAAATCACTATCCGCCAGCCGGTGCTCTAAACTGACCATTTCGCGTTGAAGTGAAAGTAAGAAATCGAATGCTCTGCTGGCTTCTTCATACAGAGTATGCCCGGCATGTTTCAGACCATCCTGGGGAAGATATCCGACAGTAATGTCACCCGCGCGAGCAATCGAGCCGCCATCAGGCTCCACATCACCTGCCATCATTTTTAGTAGCGTCGTTTTTCCGGCGCCATTTGCTCCGCAGAGCCCGACTCGGT
>CAUZRA010000135.1:0-4845 GCA_963582035.1 Vicinamibacteria bacterium
AGTCGCCGGTGCGCCCTCAAGAGGCTGCTGTTGCACAAATTCGGTAAGGTGCACCGCCGAGGCCCACACAACATCGTCCAATGTCCCATCAATACTCGGTGGTTGGTCAGTCCGCGGTATCTTGATAGCAGGTCGACCCGCGAGACTTCGAGCGGCCGGAATAAGGCCAACACCCGCATCACCTCTCTCTGGATTCCTTCGCGCACTCTCTCCAGTTGCATCAGTTGACGAACGCGGCCGATTCTTGTCAACCGTCCGAGGTTCCCGGCCAGGAGCTCGTCGATCGACTACTTGGGATGGTGTTTCCAGTGCTCTATCCGTCGTGACTTCAGAGCGCCCTAGTATCTCGTGCATAAATCCATTCTGTAATTCGGCAACCACCTGGTCTTGTAGTTGGAAGATTTCAGCCGCTGCGCCATCAACTTTAACAACACGACCAGTGCGCCCCGTGTCAGTATTTATTACGCGGGCAATAATTCGCATTCGATTAGTGAATCGCTGGTACCCACCAACAACAAACCATTCTGAGCCAAGTTGTTGGCTACGTTGCCTCGCCAAAAGAGAAAAATCTTCGTCGCCGCGATCCGCGGAAAGCTCAAATGTTGCTTCCTCATCCGCATCACGCCTAATGACACTTAAGCCTTCAATTCTCTCAAACTCAGCGGCAACAGTTTCAGCAATACCAGCACCTATCCACTCGTCTTCAGGTGCCGCGCTAACGTTCACAAAACGAAAGATGGCGACACTCGCCGATCCTAAGTCAGCCATCCCAGTTTGACTTTGCGTCTGCACCAACACGACAGCAACCGTGACAAGGTGGAAAATGAGGGTTGCGATCAGACGGGCCATTCGATTCTCACGTTTCATCTCATAATTAATACTCCATTTACCTACAAAACGTTTCTCACGGCAAAACCGATTTAGGCACTTTCATCTAATTAGTCGTTCGAATCCGTTGTTGACACGACCAAGAAAAGGGACCACCATCCCGTCATTAACTAGTCAGGGATAGACATAATGATTAATCGTCGCCAGTTCGTCTACGCAGCTGCGGCTGCTGCTGCGATGCTCACTCGCACTACACATACATTCGCAGCCAGCTATGACCTCATTATTAAAGGTGGTCGCGTCATCGATCCCTCGATGCGCCTGAACGCGACCCGTGATGTCGCCATCACCGGTGGTCGGATTGAAGCGGTTGAGATTGATATTACTGGTGACGCCACTGAGATCATCGATGCGACTGGCAAGCTCGTCATCCCCGGTCTCCTCGACGTACATTCGCACTATGCGCGCGATGCCGAAGGCCCTCGGATTTGCCTCTCCGATGGCGTAACAGGGTGGGTAGATGCCGGATCGGAAGGGGCGGACCAGATCGACGACATGGTCGAGACAGCACGTACAGCACCACAACCTGCACGAGTTTTGCTCAACATTGGCCGAGAAGGAATCCTGCCGGATGGTGACACTCATGACCTTGCTCTGGCTGATGTCAATGCAGCGAAAGCCGCCATTGCACGCAATCGTGACTATGTAATTGGTGTCAAGGCTCGTTTAACCGAGGGTGTTTCGGTCGATGACGTCGAAGTCCTCCGGCGAGCCCAGGAAGTAGCTACCTTTTTTGATCTGCCGCTGATGATCCACATGGGGCAAACCGCGTCGCCATTTTCTATCCTCGTCGACCAACTGAAAGCCGGTGATATCGTCACTCACATGCTGGCCCCACCGCCGAATGCCATCATTGACGACGACGGACTGATCTTTCCGGCTGTTCTTGCCGCCAGACGGCGAGGAGTGTGGTTCGACGTGGCCAACGGCAGAACGGGGCACTTGCTCTGGGATACGTTCGATCGCATTATACAGGCCGGATTCTGGCCAGACACGATTTCAACCGATGGCAGTACTACGAGCCGAAGCGCGGCAAGTGTCATCGATTTCCCAAACGTCATGTCAAAGTTTTTAAATTTTGGTCTGACGATAGACCAGGTAGTAGCTCGAGCGACACTGAACGCCTCACGAATCTATCCCGTATTTCGTGACCGCGGCACGCTGAACGTGGGTGCCCCGGCCGACGTCGCGATCCTTGAACTTCGTGAAGGAACGTTCGAATTTATTGACAACTATGAGAACCTTCGTGTTGGCACGCAGCGCTTGTTCCCTTCTGAAACCGTACTCGGTGGGCGACGAGTGTCTCGCGTATAGTGACTGTTGATAAGCAGGAAAACAGCGGCCACTATGAACTAATTCGTGAGTATCTCCGAAGCACGTCTAACATCTCACTAACAGGCGCGTTATCTCCAAAGGTCTCGCTCGCATAAGCAAAGAGTTCAATATTTCCAGGCGCAATAACAAAGGCCCCTCCCAACTGGAAGGGATTTGTTCCCGCTTTGTATTGGCGGTGACCGTCCGCCTGAGCGACATTTCTGGCACGAAAATTACACCGCCGAAAGAGGTGCAGAAGGGACGCGTGTTTCAATTCCGCAACCTTGTACGCCATACGTTTCTCGTCCACCAACAATGGGAACGTAATTCCGGTTTGTTCTCGGAAATCGCGTGCATAGTTCACATCACCAAGTCCCACCGCTGCAACACTACCGCCAGCCTCACGAATTTCCGGTTCATAATCACGCAACTGCGCGCTGTGTTGCCGACAAAAAATTCATCCGTAGTGGCGTAAGAACACCAATACTGTAGGCTCTGTCTCCCAAAGGGAGCCAAGAATTATTCTTTCACCGTCAGGGTTCGAAAGATTAATCGGCGCAAGGTCCGAGGCCATGCCGCTATCAGATATCGTCATAAACGTCCGCGATTAGAACCATCATTCCTTCTGCAATCGTCAGCGCCAAAAAAAAGAGCACCCTCACAGACGAAACAGGTAGGACACTTTCGTAAATACGGCACGATTGGTTCGCTGAAGATGTGTCAAGGGAAACAGTGTGTTATTAATTCTGGTGCCACGCTGATAGCGATCGTCATACCCCACAAACACAACCGTGCCAGCATTAATACGGTAAGTCAGCAATAGATTATTACCAACGCTCACGGCCTGAGTATTGTGCTCCGCAATGTGACGCAGCAAAAACCGTCGACTTAATTGGAATGTTGTCCTTGTCCGAAAAATTTTCACGTCAAACACTTCTGAGTTTTGAACACGATTCACAAATTGACTAAAAATATTGCTGAGTTCAACCCGCATACGTGAGTGAGGGCGGACACTCACATTGATGTTGCCCACGATATTTCGACCGACGTATGGATTCTCACTGAAGAGAATTCCATCGCCACCATTAAACCCGCCGTAGATAGACAAAGTCCGACCACTCACAACGCCAAATAAACCGTAATTCGTTTTCCGAAAATCGATCTCCCGATACCGTTCCAAATCTTGATTTACTGTGGTGTTGAATGAAATATTGTTTCGAAACTGAAAACTTGTCTGAGCTTGGATCTGTTCATCCTGAAGCTCACCGGTGTGATCATAAAGTCGGAAGTAGGTGACCGAAGGTCCCCATGTCATAAGTGTAGACTCCGGCCACCAACGGTAAGACATCGTCGCATTCGCTTGCTGTAGATCCACTCGCGGAATGAATCCACTCTCTGCACGAAACTCAGGATCAATACTTCCATACGACGCGCTGTATCCAAAGTTTCGACCTTGTCGGGTTAAGTCCGCCTCAATTGCTGAACCAGCAAGATCACCCTCTTCCTCACTATGCGAAGACGAGCCCACGGCCATGAAGCTTAAGCGATGTGTTTGTCCAAGACGGAATCGTCCGTCAATACCAGCGACTCGACTGTGATCCTGGCCAAATTCCCGCGCGGTCATGATGGCACCAAGATATGATTCAGAGTAAAAGTCATACCTCGCCCTCCCAACCACCGTTTGAGACGTCATACCAAAACGCGAGTCACTTGAATCGTCAAAATACCCGGCTGCCTCATCATCAGCCACAATAACTCCGAGCGTCGTGTCGCCAACCTTACCGGTTAATTTGCCACCAAACCGCGGGTCAACGATAGTCCGAGTATTAAGCAATGCCATCGGTGTCGAAGTTTGAAAAATTTCCTGTCCCTCAAGGAAAAACGGTCGTTGTTCAGGATAAAAGAGCGCGTAGCGTTGATTGGTTTCAATTTGTGGTCGATCGGCTTCTATCTGAGAAAAGTCTGGGTTGTAAGCAAAATCAGCCGTTAAGTTCGGTGTAATACCGTATTTAAAACCCATTCCGACATCACCGTCTGGATCAGCCTGGTTGTAAATACCAGTCTTACGATCAAGCGACCCGAAACTGATACCGGTCACCTCCGGAAGAATCTCAAGGTTCCGACTCTGCGATAGACCTTCAAGTCCTTCAAGAATTCCAAATTGCGTCAGTTGTCCGGCGATATCGCGTGACACTGGAGACCACGATTGAGCCTCAGACCGACCACGAATTCGCCGAGTAATTTGAAACCCCCAAAGATGAGATCCGTCCAACTGGCGCGCCGGATAGCGCAAACTCTTAAATGGAATAGCGATCTCAGCCGTCCATCCATCGGACACCAACTGGCCATCGGATTCGAAAAGCGCGTTCCATGAATCGTCGCCGCGGACTCCAAATGTTCCGGAACTACCCAGACTCGAACCACCGCCACCCCGCTGCCAATAACTACTGCCTAACGAGTTCGAAAATGATGAACTACTGCTTCGTGAACTCCGTCGTCTGGTGCCTTCGGCATTTACAAGTGAGTCGCTCTGTATCCCGTATCCGTTTACCTCAAACTGATATGCCCGCTGCTGATCAAGGAATGGATCAAACAGCACGGACATCTGGTCATCACCGCGTGTCTCATCACGATCCGCCCAGT